>JAFXJH010000065.1 GCA_017532425.1 Clostridia bacterium
AGACAACAGATCTCTTTATATCGAAAGGAGCAAAGTCAGATGAACGGAAAGAACAAATGTAAAATTCTGAAAGAAATACGCAGACAGATAGCAGAGCAGAATGATATTGAGTACGTAACCTCCGAATGTCAGCACAAGGGCGACTGTAAGGGAACCTGCCCGAAATGCGAAGCGGAAGTACGCTATCTCGAAAAAGAGCTTGAAAAGCGTCAAAGGCTCGGACGCACGGTAGCGGTAGTCGGAATTGCGGCTGCTCTTGCCGTTTCGACGGTCGGATGCGATGATATGCCAAAGGAGCCTATCGTTGATGAGCTTCAGGGCGATTATAACGTTATGCCGACTCTCAATTTTGAAGAATTACTGCTTCTTAAAAAAGAAGATCGAAATGAATATATTTCCGGATATTCGCGCAAGCAAATACTTTCGGCTTGGGAAGAATATTTGGGAAATGGCAGTAACAATTTTAGTAATCGTGACGATTTCTATATCGTATATGACGGAGAGAACTATATAGTTATTATTTATTATGCCGGAGACGATAAAGAAGCTGATGAAAATGTAAAAGCTGTGAGTATCTCAATAACAATTGAACCGGAACTTGGCGGTGACCCCGGACCCGAATATTGATTTAAAATAACAACAATATAAATCCGAAAGGAGCAAACGAAATGAACGGAAAAAGCAAATGCAAAATTCTGAAAGAAATACGCAGACAGATAGCAGAGCAGAATGATATAGAGTACGTAACCTCCGAATGTCAGCACAAGGGCGACTGTAAGGGAACCTGCCCGAAATGCGAAGCGGAAGTACGCTATCTCGAAAAAGAGCTCGAAAAGCGTCAAAGGCTCGGACGCACGGTAGCGGTAGTCGGAATTGCGGCTGCTCTTGCCGTGTCGTCGGTTGGATGTGCTTCGGATAATGGTGACGAAATACCCGATAAGAACAAGCCCGATAATTCGATTGTTGATGATGGCTTTCTGCAGGGTGACATTATTTCACCCGGCGTTCCCGAAGATCTTACAGGCGATCCTGTTCCAGATCCGGGAGAAGTTGTATCGTCCGTAGGAAATATAAACGATCTGCTGAAGCTTTCTGCAGACGAGCTAAATGAATATATTTCGGGCTTTTCAAAATTTGAGATACGCTACGAATGGGGAAATGAGGACTCTGTTTTGGGCGACACGCAGGATATTTTCTATACCGAAGACGGTGATTATAAGATAATTGTTGACTACGACGAAGGCGGTATGGCGATAGCAATCGAAATAATATTCCTTGAAATGACAGATCTTATGGGCGATATTCCGGGATGAATATGACAGAAAATAATATGACCGCACCTATAGTAACATTTTCGCGCCACAGAATGATGACAGACGGTCAGGGTGTGACCTCGCTCGTTATATTTCACGGTTGTCCGCTGAGATGCAAGTGGTGTATAAATCCGTTTACCTTTGATCCGAAAACAGAACGCACCGATATGACGCCCGAAGAGCTTTATGAGAAGCTGAAAATAGACGAGCTGTATTTTCTTGCTACTGGCGGCGGCGTTACCTTTGGCGGCGGTGAGCCTCTCTTGTATGCCGATTTCATAAAGAGCTTCCGCACTATATGCGGCGATGCGTGGCATCTCTGTGCGGAAACCTCTTTGTCAGTGCCTTGGGAAAACGTAGAGACGGCGGCTGAGTGCATAGATATGTTTTATATCGACTGTAAGGATACTGATCCCGAGATATACCGAAGCTATACGGGAAAAGATAATAGTCTTATGCTTGAAAACCTTAAAAAGCTTCTTGAGATCATTCCGAGCGAGCGCGTAACCGTTCGTATTCCGCTTATTCCCAAGTATAATACCGATGAAGACCGTCAAAAAAGCAAAAAGCTTTTCTCTGATATGGGTATTACGCAGTTTGATCTGTTTGACTATAAAATAAAAAAGTTTTACAGATGAATCCTTTTTGAATGAGGAAAAATATATGAAAAATAAAAAAATATATACAGTTATTGTATCAATTACTTTGATTGTAATTTTAGTAATAGGTTTTTGGTCGTTTCCTTTCGGAAAACAGGACTTTTATATTTTTGCCGATATAAGCGAATGTAAAAATATAGAAGAACACGTTCCCGATAAAACTAAACTTGAAATATATGATACTCCAAAAAAAGACCCTGCAATAAAGGACCTCGAATACGAGAGTTTTTATGCAGCTAAATACAGCTCGCTGGAATTGGACTTTGAGATTTTTGCGTATGAATTTAAGGATAGAGCGGATGTGGAAGAGTATTATAAAAACAGCGATAAATATTCTAAGCTATACGGAATGAAAGTGCAAGGTATCTTTTACGTACATATACGTGTAGGTGATGAAAACAGAGTGTATTCACTATATACCAAGACGTTGGACGAAAAACAAGTAAAGGAAATTCTTAAAGAGTGTTTTTCCATTGTGAAATGATATATTTTAACGAGTTCGGTCTTATACTGAACTCGTTATTTTCAGATTTGGCATTTATAATACTTGACATAGTATTTTTTGTATGTTATAATACTTTAATCAGTATTAATAATTTTGTGATAAGGAGATAAATAAAATGGTAGTAACTAAAGAAACAATAATAGGCGATATACTCAAGGCTGATATTTCTACAGCAAAGTTTTTCCTTGAAATAGGTATGCACTGTCTCGGCTGTCCTGCTTCCACAGGCGAATCTGTTGAGATGGCTTGCGCCGTTCACGGTGTGGATGCAGACGAGCTTGTTGATAAGCTTAACGACTATCTTGCAAGCAAATAATTTTAATGGAAAATAAAAAAAGAAGCTTTCCTATTCCCGATCTTTCGCCAAGACTTAAAGAGGTGTCACGCTTTGTTCGTGACGGTGCGTGCGTTGCCGACGTTGGTACCGATCACGCGTATTTGCCGATATATCTTCTGAAAAAGGGAGTGGCAAGATATGCGGTCGCAACCGACGTCAGAGAAGGACCGCTCGTTCATACTCGTGACAACGTTGAGTTTTATCAGGTGCCAGAAAAAGTCGCGATATACCGAACGGATGGACTTGTCGGAATAGAAAAATATTCTCCCGATGACATTATGATATGCGGAATGGGCGGTGAGCTCATTCTGAGAATAGTTACGGAATGTGAATACACACGCAGGTCGGGAGTGAGACTTTTGCTTCAGCCGATGTCTTCCTTTGCAGAGCTGAGAGAAGGGCTCGGGAAAAGCGGATATTCTATAGAAAAAGAGTCTCTCGTGCGTGACGGACATATGATATATCAGGTGCTTGTTTGCGTATATACGGGCGAAAAAAGTGAGTTTTCTCCTGCAGAATTACTGCTTGGACCTGAAAATATCAGAGAAAAAAATAAGCTCTTTGTCGAATACGCATCGATATATCTGCGTAAGCTCGAACGTAAGATAGATTCAAAGGGAAATGCCGGTTACGATGTTTCTGACGATAGAAAGCTTGCAGAGGAAATCAGAAATATCTTGAAAACTTGCTGAAATCGGAGGACGTTTAAATGTCGACAGTACATGAACTTTATTCGTATCTTGATAAAATTATATCTCCAGAGCTGTCCTGCGAATGGGATAACGACGGACTTATGGTATGCCCCGATAAATTCGCTAAGGTGAAGCGTGTGCTTCTTACACTTGATATCACGGCAGAGGCGATAGAATACGCCTCGTCCAAAGGATTTGACGTTATAATCTCTCACCATCCGCTCATATTCAGACCGCTTAAAAACTTGAGCGGAGATAATGCGGTATCATCAAAGGTGATGTCGCTTGTCAAGAATTCAATTACGGCGATGTCCTTTCATACGAGACTCGATGCTCTCGACGGCGGTGTAAACGATATGCTTGCAGAGCTGCTCGGCATTGAAGACGTTGAGATCCTTCCGGGTGATCCCGATATGATAGGCCGTATAGGTAACCTCGAGATCCCGTCCGATCCCGAAGAGTTTGCTATGTACGTAAAGGAGCAGCTCGGTGCGCGCTCGGTAAGTCTTGTAAACGCACAGCTTGAGGTTTCAAGAGTAGCCCTTTGCGGAGGCGACGGAAAAGAGCTTCTTTCGGCTGCATATAAAGCAGGTGCAGATACTTATATAACCGGAACTCTTTCGTATAATAATATGATCGACGCATCGGAGCTTCCTATGAACGTAATAGAGGCAGGGCATTTCTATACCGAAAATCACGTTCTGAATCTGCTTGCAGACCTTGTAGAAGAGTTCGACAGCTCGATAGAAGTCGAGATCTACAACAGCAATATAGTAAAAAACGTATAAAAAGATAATAATAAGATGTATATATCATTTATGGAGGTTAAACTTGATTATTCAGCTTGAAGAATCACTGCAGAAGCTGCGTGCTATGCGCGAGGATATGAAGGATCTTGCACAGGCACTCAGAATATCCGAGCTTGAGGAAGCTATTGCAGAACTTGAAAAGAAAACTTTTGAAGAAGGCTTTTGGAACGACCAGGCAAATTCCGGTAAAATACTTCAGAAGCTTAAGCAGTCTAAGGATAAGGTAGAGCAGTTTAATGCTCTTGCGGCAAAGATCGAAGATACTATGTCGCTTGCAGAGCTCGCTATCGAAGAGGATGACGAATCCTTTACAGAGGAGATCGTTTCGGCTACGGAAACAGTATCCGAGGAAATGGAGACCGAGCGTATATCGGCGCTTCTTTCGGGTGAATATGATGCAAACAACGCTATCCTTTCTTTCCATCCCGGCGCAGGCGGAACGGAGGCTCAGGACTGGGCGCTTATGCTTTACAGAATGTATACACGTTGGGGTGAAAAGCACGGATATAACGTTAAGCTTATCGATATGCTCGACGGAGAAGCGGCAGGTATCAAGAGTGCGACTATTATGATCGAAGGACTCAACGCTTACGGCTATCTTAAGAGCGAAAACGGAGTTCACAGACTCGTTCGTATTTCTCCCTTTGATGCATCGGGAAGAAGACAGACATCTTTTGCATCTGTCGAAGTAATGCCCGAGTTTACAGATGACGGTACTATCGAGATCAGAGATGAGGATATAGAGATCACGGCACACCGTTCAAGCGGTGCGGGCGGTCAGCATATCAATAAGACTGACAGTGCTATCCGTATTCTCCATATTCCCACGGGAATCGTGGTTGGATGTCAGACCGAGCGAAGCCAGCTTCAGAATAAAGAAACGGCACTTAAAATGCTTCGCAGTAAGCTTATGGAAATTAAAGAAAGAGAGCATCTTGAGCGTATAGAAGATATCCAGGGTAATAAGACCAATATCGAATGGGGCGCGCAGATACGTTCTTACGTGTTTATGCCGTACACGCTTGCAAAGGATACGCGTACCGGATATGAAAGCGGTAATATCCAGGCTGTAATGGACGGAGATATCGACGGCTTCATTAATGCTTATCTTAAAATGAACGCAAAATAAAATTTTCAAATAAAATTAATTCAGAAAGGTATGGTCATAGTTATGAAAAATTCAATTGAAAAATCCAAATTTACGATTGCGCTTATTCTTCTCGTTCAGTCGATCTCATTTCTTATTATGTCGATCGCACAGTGGGGAAAGCGTAAGAGTCTTTCAGGTGCTTTCCTTGCAATTTCTGCTTTGGGAGGACTTATCGGCACAATACTTCTTTTGAAGAGTGCGTCCGAGGAAAACGATCGTCTGACTGTACTTGACGCGCTTTGCGGAGATTATCTCGATATAGATGATTTTAACGAAGAGTTTGAAGTACCTACAAGCGAAGACTTCGACGAAAGCGAATTTGATAACTAATCTATAAAATCTATAAAATCTATAAAAAACGAAGGCAGATACGAAAGTATCTGCCTTTGCCGTTTAATTTTCACCTTTTTCGAGTGCGTAACGCTTTATAGCTGCAAACGATTCATCACTGATAATGTGCTCGATCCTGCAAGCGTCTTCGGAAGCGGTCGCCTCGTCAACGCCGATATCACAGAGAAATTTGGTTAAAAGGGTGTGGCGCTCGTATATCTTTTCTGCAACCTCTTTGCCCGCTTCGGTAAGAGTTATGAACCCGTCTTTGTCTATAACAATATATCCGCCGTTTTTGAGAAGTCCGACAGCACGGCTGACACTCGGCTTTGAATAACCGAGATGCTCGCTTATATCTATAGAACGCACAGAAGAATTTTTTGCTGACAGAACGTGTATGGCTTCAATATACATTTCTCCCGACTCTTGTAAATGCATTATTTTACCCCCTTACCATAGTGATTCCTATTTATTCTAACACATAATTGTTAACTTTTCAACACTTATAATATTTTTATGCATTTTTATATAAAAAAAGCATTTACATTTAAAAAATGTAAATGCTTTTTACCTGTTTTTTGAATTAAAGAGCAGAAACGATAGCTTCTGTATCCTTTGCGATTACAAGCTCCTCGTTTGTGGGGATGAGGTAAACGTCTACCTTGGAGTTTTCGGTAGAAAGCTTAACGATATCCGACTGACGAAGTGTCTTTGCGTTGAGCTCTTTGTTGATCTCTACGCCAAAGAACTCCATATCGGAGCATACAACTTCACGGAGTCTGGGGTTGTTTTCGCCGAGACCTGCGGTGAATACGATAGCGTCAAGTCCGCCCATTGCAGCTGTGTAAGAACCGATATACTTCTTTATCTGGTAGAAGAGAATGCTTGTAGCAAGCTCTGCGCGCTCGTAGTTGGGGTCGGAAGGACCGTTCTCAACTGCTGTTTCGAGGTCACGGGAGTCAGACATACCGGTGATTCCGAGGAATCCGCACTTCTTGTTCATATAGCTTGCAACTTCGCTGCTTGTCCAGTTCTTCTTTTCCATCATGTAGGGAACGATAGCGGGGTCGATAGATCCGCAACGTGTACCCATTTCAACACCCTCAAGAGGTGTGAAGCCCATAGATGTGTCGATTACCTTACCGCCGCGTACAGCAGAGATAGAGGAACCGTTACCGATGTGGCAGGTGATGATCTTTGTGTCGCCTGTAACGCCCTTCTTAGCGAGGATCTCGTTCATAATACCCGAAACGAAGCGGTGAGAAGTTCCGTGTGCACCGTAACGGCGGATCTTATAGTTCTCGTACATATCGTAAGAGAGGGGATAGAAATATGCCTTCTGAGGCATTGTCTGATGGAATGCAGTATCGAATACGAGAACCTGCTTAACATCAGGCATAACTGCTGTACATCCTTCGATACCCATAAGGTGAGCGGGTGTGTGAAGAGGTGCAAAATCATAGCAGAGCTTGAGCTTTTCGATAACCTCGGGAGTTACGAGGCAGCTTTCGAAGAAGTAAGGACCGCCGTGCACAACACGATGACCGATAGCTTCGATTTCGGAAACGTCCTTGATGCATCCGATCTCGGGATCGCAGAGTGTGTCAACAACGATCTTCATAGCAACGGAATGGTTGGGCATATCGTAATTCTTAACGATCTTTTCTCCGTTTATTTTGTGTTCGATAAGGCTTCCTTCAATACCGATTCTTTCGCAGATACCTTTACATTTTACGTCTTCGGTCACTGTATCGATAAGCTGATACTTAAGCGAAGAGCTTCCCGCATTTACAACGAGTACATTCATTCTTTTTCTTCCTCCGAATTGACAAATATAAAATTTTATGATAATATCTTATCGGGACCTAAAAATCCGATAAAGTTATACATATGTTAAATATTATATAACAAATTTATTTGATTTTCAATAGAAAAACGCAAAAATACATCCAAATATTAAAAAATTTACAAAAGTGGGAAAAAATAATGATAAAAGTAGCGATTATTTGTGAATTTAATCCGTTTCATAACGGACATAAGCTTCTTTTTGAGCGTGTTCGCGAAAATTTTGCACCGGAGCAGGTGTGTATTGTCTGTATTATGAGCGGAAACTTTGTACAGCGCGGTACACTCGCACTTATTTCGAAATATAAGCGCTCGGAATTTGCGGTCGATTGCGGTGCGGATATCGTTATCGAGCTTCCATACCCGTGGTCCGCGTCTTATGCACAGTCCTTTGCAAGGGCAGGGGTCTCTATCGCTGAAAATCTTGGCGGTATCGACTATCTTGCTTTCGGAAGCGAATCGTTTGACGAAAACTATATCGTCGATTGCGCGGCAAAAATAACCGATGAGACCTTTGAATCAGAGCTGTCAAGGATGCTTGCCGATAATAAAAATACGGCGAAATCGTATGCAGAGCTGCGCTGTGAGGTTTTTGAAAAAATGTACGGCAGAGAGCTTTCGAGAAGACCGAACGACATTCTTGCTATCGAGTACGTTTCGGCACTAAAGCTTTTGAAAAGCAGTATCAAGCCTTTGTTTATTAAACGCTATAACGATTTTTCGGCAACGGAAAGCAGAAAATATATTTCTTTGGGTGATGATAATAGCCTCAAAAGCTTTATTCCCGAAGAAATCTACGAAAAAACACTCTCGGCTCCGAAATTTTCTGCATTGCTTCCCGACGAGGCTTGTCTGCTTTTTCTGGCATACTCCGACGCTGAAAAGCTATCCGAGTCACCCGAGATGAGCTATGATCTTGCATCAAGACTTATAAACGCATCGAAAAGCGGAAGGTACAGAAATCTTACAGACCTTCTTGATGCCGTTGCTACCAAAAAATATACGGACGCAAGAATACGCCGCGCGCTGAATTTTGCTTTTTTTGGTGTTAAGAGAAGCGATCTTTTGTGCAAACCGGGATATTCGCTTGTCCTTGCAAGCAGTACGGATGGCAGAAACGTACTCAGAGAATTTGCTAAATCGTCTAAAATACCACTGCTGTCCGCAAAGTCTGCACATAATAAGCTTTCGGGAATACCTGCCAAACAGTATGAGATATCCGAAAAAGCAGACTTCGCCTACAGCTTTTGCGGAGAATTTACCGAAAATGAAGGAATAAAACCTTATATAAAGCAGTAAATTTAAATTTATTTACAATATTGTCTTGATTAAAGCTTTATTTTGTGATAATATATAATAAATATTTATGTTTAAACGGAGGATTAATATAATGGCAAACGAAATTGTATTTGAAGGTAAATACCTTATGTATAAAGACCGCCCGCTCGTAAGAGAAAACAATCTGATCTGCTATGGAGACATGAAGGATAAGTACGTGCTTTTCCTTATGATTCTCGGGAATAAGAAAATAGATACGGCAGACCCTAACATCAAGCTTGAGGTTCCCGAAAATATCGTGGGACAGATACTCAGCACCGATTCCTCGAAGCCTGTATCAGAAAGACTTGTAGAGCAGTTTGCTAAAAAGAGTCTTTACGAGGCACTTGATTTCGGTATTATCCGTCTTGACAGACACAACAAAAAATAAGTCTTGTATTTCTCGGAGATGAAAATGCTTAAAAGGATTTTTGCGCTGCTGATATCTTTTACGTTTATCTGTGTGATTGCTACAGGTATGCTTTCCTGTGCTTCGGTAGGTCAGCCCAAGCTTACCGTTCTTACAGACGTTAAGGGAATCCCTGATAAGGTAGAGAACTCGATAGATAAAAATGAAAATGACAATGCTGCCGGCGAAGCCGGAACTTCGGAGGATAGAGAAAACGGATCGGGAACTCTTTCGGAAGAGGATATAATACTTAATAAGTCGAGCAAAAAGATACATCTCAGCAAGGAATGCAGATATGCAAGTTCGATTAAAGAGTCAAATAAACTCGTGAAGCCGAGAAGTGAGCTTGAGAGTTATCTCGAAAACGGATATACTGTTTGTTCAAATTGCAATAAAAATTACCAAAATGGTAACTGATAGGGCGTTAATACCCCAAAAAATCAAAATATATATGATTTTTTTCGAAAAACTATTGCAATTTTGAAAAAATATGTTATAATATTAACAGTAAGGATTGTGTTAGTTGGAAGAGTGTGAAAGCACTCTTCCGATTTTTATGAATATCGTATTTGCGCAGGAGGTATGTGCTATGGCGAAAAACGATAATAAGACTGCTGTGATCGTAAAAGATCTTCTCGAGCAGCCTATCAATGAGCTTGGTTATGACGTTTGGGATGTTGAGTTTGTAAAAGAGGGCTCTGAGTGGTTTCTGAGAATTACAATAGACAGCGAAAACGGAATCGATATCAATGACTGCGAAAAGGTGCACAGAGCGATCGATCCGCTTCTCGATGATGCAGATCCGATAGAAACAGCTTATCATCTTGAGGTTTCCTCTCCCGGTCTTGAAAGAACGATACGAACAAAGGAGCACTTTATAAAATCGGTCGGAGAAAAGGTGCTTGTCAGACTTTATGCACCGCGTAACGGCTCGCGCCAGTTTGAGGGAATCCTTGATGTAAGCGAGGACGGAGAAAAAATATATATAACCGCAAACGGAGAAAAGCTTGAGTTTGATCGCGCGGCTATTTCCAAAGCAAATACGGTTTTTGATTTTGAATAAGTTAAATAAAAATAATAAACAGTAATAAACTATTATTTATGAAAGGTACGGTCTGAAAATGAACGCAGAGTTTTTTAAAGCTCTAGAACAGCTTGAAGCTGAAAAGGGAATCCCGAAGGAGTATATGATCGAAAAGATCGAGGCAGCACTTATAAGCGCTTATAAGCGTGAGCAGGGCGGAAGCAGCAATGTACGCATATTTATTGATCCTGTAAAGAAGGATGTAAGAGTATTTCAGCTTCGTGAGGTTGTTGACAACGATTTTGAAGAATACAATGAAACCACACATATCTATCTTGATGAGGCTAAAAAGCTGAGCAGAAGATATACACTCGGAAGCGTTGTTGAAACCGAGCTTAAGCCGAAGAATTTCAGACGTCTTTCCGCACAGACAGCTAAGCAGGTCATAATTCAGGGAATCAGAGAAGCTGAGCGCGGAATGATCATAAAAGAATATGAGGACAAAAAGGAAGAGATAATCACAGCAACCGTTCAGAGAATAGATCCTCAGAACGGAAACGTTCTCGTAGATACGGGAACAAGCGTTGCTACACTTCTTAAGAGCGAACAGATACCCGGCGAAACCTTTAACGTAGGCGATCATATAAAGGTATTTGTAACAGAAGTAAGCAAGGATTCTCTCAGAGGTCCGATCGTAACTCTTTCGAGAACACATTCGCATATGGTAAAGAGAATGTTCGAGAACGATATTCCCGAAATTCAGAACGGAACCGTTGTTATTAAGGCAATAACACGCGAAGCAGGCTCGAGAGTTAAGATGGCTGTTATGTCAAGAGACGAGTCGGTCGATCCTATCGGATCGTGCATCGGTTCTCACGGCTCGAGAATTCAGAATATAATAAACGAGCTTAACGGTGAGAAAATAGATATAATCCAGTACAGCGAGGTTCCCGAAGAGTTCATATCCAACGCTCTTGCTCCTGCGGTTGTAAAGGAAGTTGTTATCGACGGTGAAAAGACTTGCTACGTTTTGGTTTCAAACGATCAGCTTTCTCTTGCAATAGGCAGATCGGGACAGAATGCCCGTCTTGCGGCAAGAATAACAGGATACAAGATCGATATCAGACCCGAATAAAATACTTTTCTACGGAGTTAAGATATGCCGGTTAAACCAAAAAAGATTCCGAGCAGAAAATGTCTCGGATGTATGGAGTCCTTTCCCAAAAAAGATCTCATACGACTTGTAAGATCGCCTGAGGGTGAAATTTCTCTTGATTTTACAGGCAAGAAATCGGGAAGAGGCGCATATATTTGTCAAAATATAACCTGCTTTTCAAAAGCCAAGAAAGCTAAGCGCTTTGAAAAGAATCTCGAATGCGAGATCCCCGAAGATGTGTACGCATCTCTCGAGGAAGAATTAAAAACGAACGGATAGTTAATGGATAATTACATTTCAAGAATACTTGGTCTTGCCCGAAGGGCAGGATATCTTGTGTTCGGCACAGCTCTTGTGCGCGATTCGATAAGAAGCAGAAAAAAGCCTTATCTCGTGCTGCTGGCGTCGGATGCATCTGAAAATTCATATAAACGCATCAGCGATTCGTGTGCGTTTTATAAAACACCTCTTGCAGTTATTGATATTACGGGTGAAGAGCTTGGAAAAATAATCGGTAAAAGCGGAGATGTTGTCTGCGTTGCCTTGACCGATGAGGGTATGGCAAAAGCAATAAGTGAGAAAATCGATAAAACAATGTTTATCAGAGCGGATGACGGAGAATCCGCGGGAGGTAGAGCATAATGGTACAGGGAACTTGTAAAATCAGCGTTCTTGCAAAGGATCTCGGACTTAAAAACAAAGAAATACTTGAGGTGTTGGCTGAAAACGGTATTGCCGGAAAGTCACATTCTTCGCCTTTGTCTGAAGACGAGTTTGCTTTTGTAGTTGGGTATTTTACTAATAAAAATCAAATTTCCAATATTAACGATTATCTTAACGGAAAGATAAAAATTGAAGTTAAGAACAATTCTGCGAGCGAAAATAAAGAGGCATCTGATGAAAAGAAGCCCGATAAGAAGGCTCCTCAAAATCAGGCTAAGCAGGACAAAACTGCAAATTCGGCGGAAGCTAAGAAGCCGCAGGAGAAAAAGGCAGAGAATGCTCCTGTAAAGGATGATAAAACAGAAAAGTCCGAAAAAGCGGAAAATAAGGTTGCCGAGGTAAAAGCTCCGACTGCTAAGTCTGTTCCCGAAAAGACAGAAAAGAAGGATAGATTTGCTAACCCTCTTCAGATGTCAAGTGCTCAAAAGAACGTCAAAAAAGAGAAAGAAAAA
>JAFXJH010000066.1 GCA_017532425.1 Clostridia bacterium
ACAATCTGTGATATAATACTTACATAATTATATTAATATCGGGATTTCTCTCTATTTTTGTTTTTTGAGAATTCCGGAAGGGAGAAAAAATATATATGCAGGATCTTGAAGCTATATGGGAATCGGTGATAGCTGTACTCCTTAAAGAAGACGATACCGCAAGCATCGTTATAGACCTCTGGTTTGGCGATTCTTCGCTTATCTTCCTCGACAGCAAAAAGGCTATAATCAAAACTCCTACAGTATTCAAAAAGAATACCATACTTAAAAGATATTCGGACAGGCTTTCTTCGGCTTTCTTTTTCCTTTTGAACTTGAGACCGGAAATAAACGTTATAACAGATGACGAAAGAATTCCGAGCGGACTTAAAGATTCGCCTGTTTTTCAGACTACTCCGCAAATCACCGAAGAAAAAGAAGAAAATACCGTAATCACAAACAAATCCGAAGAAACAGAACCTATTAGAGAAGAAAAAGAAGAAACCGAAGCTGCTTCTGAAAATAAAGAAAATATCGTAAATGATGAGGACGACCTCTTCCCCGCAGAATCGGTAATGTCAAACTCGGATTACACATTTGAAAACTTTATCGTAGGATCATCAAACAAATTTGCTCATTCGGCTTGTATCGCGGTGGCAAGAAACAATACGTGCGAATACAATCCGCTTTTCATATACGGACCGTCGGGACTCGGAAAGACCCACCTTCTCAACGCTATCATAAATGAGCTTTCGGAAAACAATCCGCAGGTTTCTATTATATATATCAAGGGCGATCAGTTTACAAATCAGATGATCGAGAGCATCGCCGCAGGTACACAGTCTGAATTCAGAAAGAAATACAGAAAGGCAGACGTGCTGCTTATAGACGATATTCAGTTTATCGCGGGTAAAGAGTCGACGCAGGAGGAATTCTTCCATACCTTCAATGAGCTTTATGAGGATAATAAGCAGATAATTATGACAAGTGACCGTCCTCCGAAGGATATCAAAACTCTTGAGGACAGACTCAAAACGAGATTTGAATCGGGACTTATAGCAGATATCCAGCCGCCTGATTTTGAGCTCAGAATCGCGATACTCAAAAATAAATCGAAGAAAATGAACGTAAAGATCCCGGACAGCGTGCTTACATTCATTGCAGAAAACCTTAAAAACAATATAAGACAGCTTGAGGGCGCAATAAAGAGAATATGTGCACGCAGCTTCCTTTCGGGTGAGCCTATTGAAATAGATATGGCAAAGGATTGTCTTGCAGCCTTTATCGGAGGCTCCGAGCCGCCCGAAGTCACGGCAAAGCGTATAATCTCGCTCGTATCAAAGAGATACGGAGTCGGCGAGGACGATATCTTCGGCAGAAAGCGTCAGCAGCAGATATGCCACGCAAGAAACGTCAGCGTCTATATAATAAAAAAGAGCACAGATCTTTCTTATCCGTCGATCGGAAAGATGTTCGGCAGAGATCACTCTACTATAATTTCTTCTTACGACGCCATAAAGAACGATCTTGACAAGAACACGCTTCTCGGAATCGAAATAAACGAGATAATCAAGGAGCTTAACGAATAAAATCTTAAAAAACTGCCGTTTTTAAGATAAAAGCCTTGTGTCAAAGTGCTCAAGACTGTTAAGAAAGATACGGTTAAATAATATGAAGGCACTTTTCCTTAATATTTCTCAGAATATATCTGTACCGACAGACGATATCATAGGAATATTCGATATGGATAACTCGACGGTGTCGCCCGATACGAGAAGCTTTTTAAGACTCTCGCAGTCGGAAAAAAAGCTTGTCTCTGACGTGCGCGACATCCCGAAATCCTTCGTCGTAACCTCTGAAAGGGTATACCTTTCGCAGGTGTCCTCGCATACTCTCGTAGGACGCGGAGAGCGCGGAGGATGACTTTCCACAGGGTGTTATAAATTTTCGTGTGGAAAACTTTTACCAAAAACCGTGCATCCGGTGCAAAAAAGTTTTCCACAGAATAAAAACACCAAACCAAGTATTCCGTCAACAAGGGCGACCCTGAAAAAATCCCGTAGTTATCGGGTGAAAATGAGAATTCAACATTTTCAACAGCCCCTACTACTACTACTGTTTATTTATTTAATATATTTATTTTTTAAAAGAGCAGGCAGCAGGGATGCCGAAAAAGCTGTAAGACGTATGGTCTTATCAACAAGTTATACCACGGTATTCTTTGGGTAGAGAGTTTTAAACGAGAGGATTGCCAAGCATTAAACAAGCAAAAACATAAAAATAAACCGCAAACATAAAAATCCATACTTTCCCTTTTAAGAAAAGTTTTTGGGACAAGGTTAAAACAAATTGCAAGCAATTTGTTTTAAACCCTTTTTTCAAAAAGGATTGCAAAGCATAAAACAAGCAAAAACATAAAAATAAACCGCAAACATAAAAATCCATACTTTCCCTTTAAGAAAAGTTTTTGGGAAAGTTTGGAAACCCTTTTTTCAAAAAGGGTTTCCAAGACAAGAAGAAAAAAATTCATAATGTGATTGGAGTTTACCATGAAAGTAACATTTGAAAAAACAGTTCTGGAAGACGTTATAAACGACGCTATGTGTGCCGTTTCCGAAAAGAATACTATTCCGGCTATCGAAGGTATATATTTCAATGCCGAAGAGAGCGGAAAATGCGTTATGACGTCTTTCGATACCGAAAAGGGATTTCAGAGTACGGTAGAATGTACTACGGAAAGACCGGGAAGATACGTTATCAATGCTTCAAAGCTCAGCAAGATAGTAAAGCTTATGCCGGATAGCGACGTTACCATAAACGTAAGCGAAAATAAGCTTGCTACGATAACGGGCGGAAGAGCAAAGTTCGAGCTTCACGCTCTTTCGGGCGACGATTTTCCGAGTATCCCTATGCTTTCGGGTGAAACGGGCTTTAAGATCGAGGCTTCGGTGCTTAAAAAGCTTATAAGCCAGGTATTCTTTGCAGTAGCGGTAAACGATCAGAGACCGATGCTCTGCGGCGCGTACTTCGAAATTCTCGAGGGTAAGCTCAGAGTCGTTTCGTGCGACGGTAACAGACTCGCACTTCGTGAAAAGGACTGCTCTATCGAAAATATCAGCACGGAAGAGGGAGAGGAAAACGTATCCTTTATCGTGCCCGGCAAGGCTCTTTCGCAGATAATGAAGCTGATAACCGATAAAGAGGATATCGTTACTATCTACCTCACAAGAAAGCACGTTATATTCAAATTTGAAAATAAGGTCTTCTTCTCGCGTCTTATAGACTCGAAATATATAGATTACGAGAGAGTTATTCCGAAAACGGCAAAAACTGTCGTAAGAGGATCGAGAACGTCGATAATTTCAGCACTTGAAAGAGCATCGCTCGTTACTGAGGACCGCGCACTCGGTCAGGCAAAGAGCTGTGTTAAGTGCGAATTTACGGGCGACGTTATAAGAGTAAGCTCGTCATCGGTTACGGGAAGCGTTTACGATGAGGTCGCTATCGATATGGAGGGCGATGACCTTCTTATCGGCTTTAACTGCCGCTATCTTATAGACGCATTCCGCTCGGCTGACAGCGAAAACGTCAAGATAACTCTCAATAATCCGCTTATGAGTATAATAATCGAGCCCGACGGAGAGAGCGAAGACGGAGAAAAATATCTCTATATGGTAAGCCCTGTAAAGATGAACTAAACAAAAATGATTTGTAAAAGATCAAATTATAAGCATTTTCGCAATATAAACGATCAGACAATAGAGTTTTCGCCCGGACTAAACGTAATATACGGAGAAAACGCCGAGGGAAAAACGAATGCGATAGAGGGAATATATCTCTGCTCGCAGGGAAGAAGCCACAGAACCTTTCACGAAAAGGATTTTATAGGCTTTGAAAGCGAGGTCGCAAATATCGGCGTGGTCTATGAAACAGCCGCGCGCGGTGAGATCTCGCTCGGAATAAAATATATGCGAAGCGGCGGCAAGGTTTGCGATAAAAACCGTGTTCCCGTGACGAAAATGAGCGAATTTATAGGTAATTTCCGCACGGTTCTCTTTACTCCCGAGCATTTGCAGATAGTAAAAAGCTCGCCTCAGTTCAGACGAAGATTCCTCGATTCGGCAATATCGCAGATATCTCCGATATACGTTGCATCCCTTCAGAGATATAATCGCTCGCTCGTGCAGAGAAATAAGCTGCTCACTCTTGCAAAAGAAAGAGGCGGAGATGCCGACCCGTCAATAGAGGTCTGGTCGATCTCGCTTGCAAAGGAAGCTGCAGTTATATCGAAAATGCGAAACGATTATACCGAAAAGCTCGGAAAAATAGTTTCGGATATCTTTTCTGATATGACAGACGGCAGAGAAAAGCCCGAGATAATTTACCGCTCATTCTGTGACGAGAATGCCTTTATGAATATGTTCACCTCGTCCGTGGAGCGAGAAATTCGTTTCGGCACGACTCTTTTCGGTCCGCATAAAGATGATCTCGAGATCCTTTTAAACTCGCGTGAGGCTAAAAATTTTGCTTCACAAGGGCAGCAGAGAAGCCTTGCACTCGCGCTGAAGCTTTCCGAAGGAGAAATATCGCGCGAAGCAAGCGGAGAATATCCGGTCTTTCTTCTCGACGACGTGCTCTCCGAGCTTGACGAAAAGAGACGCGACTTCATAGTTTCGCGCATTTCGGGCAAGCAGGTCATAGTTACCTCGTGCGAGCAGAGTAAAATAAGCGGCGCAAAGATGATACGGTGTAAGGGCGGAAGGTATGAATCTTAGGGCGCTGCCCTAAGAACCCGCCAAGAACTTTTTTGTAAAAAAGTTCTTGGAACTCCAAAAACTTTACGAAAAATAAAAATATATAAAGCCATTTTCAGAAAAGTTTTGAAGATTTTTAAGAAACTTTTGAAAAAGTTTCTTAAATGGGGATTGGGGCAACGCCCCAGGTAAACAGCCTTTCTTTTATATTAAATTCATATCAAATAAGACTTTTTAATACTGTAAAGGCTGAAATTTTTGGTAAAATTAAAAATAGAGGCAATTATGAAAAACAAAAAGATAAATAAAAAGCTATTATTTATATTATCTATATGTTTTTGTATAATCTTGATTTTATTACACACGTTAAGCGAATTTTTTATGACATCAGTCATTTGTTTTGTGATTTCAATAATAGCTTACGTGGAAGAAAGAAACATCATACGCGACTGGGAAAACGGAGAAGAAGATGAATTCAAGCTTCGGCCGTATAACAGCTTACGGCACTTTTACAGAAATGACAGAGGAAAATATATGAAATCTCTGAATGATCTGATAATATTCGGATTTTTTGCAGGCTGCGGACTTATAATTGCGGGTTTTGCAGATATCATTTTGGGATTTATATTAAAATAACTATTAAAGTTTTTAAAAGGTCTCGGAAAAATTTTTACAAAAAGTTTTCTGAGAAAAAATAAAAATATAAACAACACTTTTAGCAAAGTTTTTGAAAGGTCTCGGAAAACTTTTTTTAAAAAGTTTTCTGAGAAAAGAGAAAAAGAAAAATGGATAATCAAAACAATATGCAGTACGATGAAAACCAAATACAAGTGCTGGAAGGACTTGAAGCGGTAAGAAAGAGACCGGGTATGTATATCGGTTCGACTTCGATAAGAGGACTTCATCACCTTGTTTACGAGATAGTCGATAACTCGATAGACGAAGCACTTGCGGGACATTGCGATGAAATAACCGTTATACTTCATCCGGACGGAAGCTGTTCGGTGCAGGATAACGGACGAGGAGTGCCGTCGGCTATGCATCACAAGATGAATCTGCCGACTCCTGAGGTCGTATTCACCGTGCTTCATGCGGGCGGTAAATTCGGAGGAGACGGATACGCGATATCGGGCGGTCTGCACGGCGTCGGCGCATCGGTAGTTAACGCTCTTTCCGAGTGGCTCACATTCGAGGATAACTACAACGGCGAAAAATTCACAGAGTCCTTTGCACGCGGAAAGGTGGTCAAGGGCTTCGAAAAGCTCGGACCGACAGAGAATAAGGGTCTGTACGTAAGATTCAAGCCTGACCCCGAAATTTTCGACGAGACGGTATTCGATTACTCTGTGCTGATAGGCAGACTGCGCGAGCAGGCATTCCTTAACGCGGGAATCAAAATAATATTCCGCGATGAAAGAAACGAAGAGCCGGTCGAAAACGTGCTTCACTATGAAGGCGGCGTAGTGTCCTTCGTAAAATATCTGAACTCGATAAAGCACTGTGAGCTGATAAACCCCGAGCCGATCTTTATAACGGCTAAAAAGGGTATGACGTCGCTTGAGATCGCTATTCAGTATAACGATACCTATAACGAAACTCTTATGACCTTCGCAAACAATATAAACACCCTTGAGGGCGGTATGCACGAGGTCGGATTCAAGACCTCGCTGACAAAGGTTATGAACGATTTCGCGAGAAAGCTTAATTTCCTCAAGGAAGCGGATAAAAACCTTTCGGGTGAGGACGTAAGAGAAGGACTTTGCGCGGTCGTTTCTGTAAAGCTTCAGAATGCGCAGTTTGAGGGTCAGACAAAGACAAAGCTCGGAAATGCCGATATCCGTACCTTCGTTGAGGGTATGATGACAGAAAAGCTTACCGAATTTCTTGAGGAAAATCCCTCAATATGCAAGGCAATACTCGATAAATCGCTTGCGGCGGCAAGAGCAAGAGAAGCGGCAAGAAAGGCAAGAGAGCTTACAAGACGTAAGGGCGCGCTTGAAAGCGGCGGACTTCCCGGAAAGCTTTGGGACTGCCAGGAAAAGAGAGCAGAGATCACAGAGCTCTATCTCGTAGAGGGTAACTCCGCGGGAGGAAGCGCAAAGGACGGAAGAAACAGTAAATTCCAGGCTATACTTCCTATGAGAGGTAAGGTCCTTAACGTTGAAAAGAGCAGACTTGATAAAATTTATTCAAATACGCAGCTTATACCGATAATTCAGGCGATCGGCTGCGGAATAGGCTCGGAGCTTGATATTTCAAAGCTTCGCTACGGCAAGATAATAATTATGGCCGATGCCGATATCGACGGAGCACATATACAGATACTTCTTCTCACCTTCTTCTTCAGACATATGAGAAAGCTTATTGAGGACGGACATATTTATCTTGCACAACCGCCTCTCTTTAAGGTCTTCAAGGGTAAGCAGGTAAGATACGCCTTTACCGAGGAAGAAAGAGATATGTATATAAAAGAGCTTGGGGAAAAGAACGTAGAAGCAAGCAGATATAAGGGTCTCGGTGAAATGAATCCCGAGCAGCTGTGGGAAACTACAATGAACCCCGAAACAAGAACGATTTTGCGCGTGACGATCGACGACGCGCTGCAGGCAGATGAAATTTTCTCGGTACTTATGGGAGAAAAAGTAGAACCTCGCCGCGAATTTATAGAGCAAAATGCGGTATACGTTACCAATCTTGACGTCTGATATTTTTATTTCACATAAAAATAACAAGTTTTCCACAGGAAAATCCACTTGTTGACATAGTTTTCCACAGGCATTTGACTTAAAATCCGCAGGGGCTGTGGAAAACCTTGTGGGAATTGTGGAATAATTGTTCGGATAAATTAAAAAAAACGCGGAAATTAAGCGGAAATTGTCGAAAAGCTAAAAAAATTTCGGGTCAAAAAATATCCTCAGACGCTATGTTAATAGGGTGTGGAAAACCCGAAATTAACCAAGATCGGCATGTGGAAATCTGATTTTGGAAATATTTTGAAAGGCGCAAAATAACTGTTATGGAACAAGAAAATTTTGAATATAAAGACCAAAAAATAATAGACGTGCATATGGAAAAAGAGGTTAAAAACTCTTTTATAAACTATGCGATGAGCGTTATAGTAAGCCGTGCGCTCCCCGACGTGCGCGACGGACTCAAGCCGGTACACAGAAGAATTCTTTACGCGATGTACGAGGACTCTCTTACTTATAATAACCCGTACAGAAAGTCGGCTACGACGGTCGGTAACGTGCTCGGTAGATATCATCCGCACGGCGACGCGGCTGTTTACGACTCGATGGTAAGACTTGCACAGCCCTTCTCAATGAGATATACTCTCGTTGACGGTCAGGGTAACTTCGGTAATATCGACGGCGACCAGGCGGCGGCTTACCGTTATACAGAGGCTCGTCTTACACGTATGGCAAACGATATGATGACCGATATCGAAAAGGACGTCGTTGACTTTGCTCCTAACTTTGATAATAAGCTCGAGGAGCCTACCGTGCTTCCTTCGAGATTCCCCAACCTTCTCGTAAACGGAAGCGTTGGTATTGCTGTCGGTATGGCAACGAATATTCCTCCGCATAACCTCAACGAGGTCATAGACGGAGCTATATATCTTATGGACAACCCGGACTGCGAAATTACCGACCTTATGGAGATAATAAAGGGTCCCGACTTCCCGACAAGTGCAACTATCTGCGGCTCGCGCGGCATATACGATACTTATACGACCGGTCACGGTAAGATAATCGTGCGTGCAAAGGCAGAGGTAGACGAGGATAAGCGCAGAATAATAATAACCGAGATACCTTATCAGGTAAACAAGCAGATGCTTGTAGAGGCTATGGCAAACTGCCATAAGGACAAGCGTATCGAGGGTATCACAGACCTCCGCGACGAGACCGGTAAGGACGGTATGCGTATCGTCGTTGAATACAGACGAGATGCAAACGGTCAGGTGATCCTCAATCAGCTTTACAAGTACACACAGCTTCAGGATACCTTTGCGGCTAATATGCTCGCTATAGTAAACGGCGTGCCGAAGGTGCTTAACCTTAAAGAAATGCTTGAGCATTACGTTGCACATCAGGAGGACGTCGTTGAAAGAAGAGTTAAGTACGATCTTGCCAAGGCTGTTGCCGAAATGCACATCTTTGAGGGATATAAGATCGCTATCGACCATATCGATGAGATAATCAAGATAATCCGCTCGTCCGAATCGATTCCCGATGCAAGACAAAAGCTTATCGAAAGCTTTGGACTCTCGGAGGCTCAGGCGCAGGCTATCGTAGAAATGCCTCTCGGACGTCTTTCGGGTATGGAAAGAAACAAGATAGAGGAAAGACTTGCAAAGCTCTGCGCGCTCGTTGCAGACCTTGAAGCTATACTTGCAGACGAAACGCAGGGCAAGATCAAGCAGATCATCAAGGATGATATGATAAAGATCAAGGAGCGCTTCGGAGATGAACGCAGAACAGAGCTTGTTCCTATGGAAGATGAGATCGTTTACGAGGATCTTATCGAAAAGCATACCTGCGTTATCTCTCTCACACACGAGGGATATATAAAGAGACAGAACAGCGACGTTTATTCCGCTCAGAGAAGAGGCGGTAAGGGAATTATCGGAACTACCACCAAGGAAGAGGACTTCGTTGAAAAGATCATGGCGGTAGACAGCCATTCTTATCTCCTTCTCTTTACGACAAAGGGTAAGATATATACGACGAAGGCTTACGCTATCCCCGAATCGGGAAGAACCTCGAAGGGAACTTATATTGCAAATCTGCTTGAGCTTGACGACGGCGAAAAGGTAACTGCAATGATATCGGTAAGCGATTTCGGCGAGGAGGATTATCTGCTCTTCGTTACAAAGAAGGGTACGGTCAAGAGAACACCTCTCTCCGAGTACGAAAGCCGAAGAAAGGGCGGAAAGATCGCGCTTCTGCTTGATGATGACGACGAGCTCGTTTACGTTCGTCACACAAGCGGCAACGATGATATCATAATCGCTACAAAGAACGGTAACGCAACGAGATTTGACGAAAACGATGCCCGTCCGATGGGACGCGGTGCGCGCGGTGTACGCGGTATCAAGCTTGAGGATGGCGACTACGTTACCGGTGCAGTTCTCGTTGAAGACGACAAGACGCTTATTACGATCACAGAAAACGGATTCGGTAAACGCTCGGCATTTGACGAGTTTGCCTGCCACAACAGAGGCGGTAAGGGCGTATGCTGTCACAATATTACCGAAAAGACGGGACTTCTTGCATCTATTGCATCGGTATCCGAAAATGACGACATTATGCTTATGACAAGCGAGGGTACGATGATAAGAATGTCGGCAGACGAGATCCCCGTATATCGCAGAAGTGCGGGCGGTGTTATCGTTATGAGAACGTCTGACGAAGCAAAGGTTGCAAGCTTTACCGTTATTGCAAACGAAAATATAGAAATTGAAGAGAGCAGCTCTTCTGCCCCTGCAGCAGCACCTGTTGAAGCAGATGAAGAGATCGAAGAAGTAGAAACCACCGAAAACGAATCTGAAAACGATATCTGATGATCGGAGGAACGTATTTTGAAGATAATTAAAAAAATAGTTTCTTTAATTGCTCTTATTTCTCTGATAAGCACTTCACTTCTCCTATTTTCCTCGTGCGCTTCGCCGTATACCGAGGAGGAGGCGCGTGAGATCCTTGCAGAGGTGCTTGCAAAGGACGTTGAACTCAACCAAATCATCTGGGGCGAGGGACTTTCTCCCGAAAACGATCCCGAGGAGCATATAAACGATTCTACGTTCTATTATATGGAAGTATCGATGCTCTCCAAATACACAAGCCTTGACGAGCTCAAGGAAGCCGTAAAGGAAACGTACGCCGAGGAGCTTCTTGACATCGTCTGGCAGTATGCATTCGGATACGACGGCATACAGACCTATCATATTCCGCGTTACGCGCAGAACAAGAACGGTTATCTTCAGGTAAACGTTGCGAAATCGACGCTTAAGAAGTTCGATCTCACAAGCGTAGCCTATATAGGCGAGTCAAAGATCGTACGCGCAAAGAAGGATATGATAAAGATCGACATTCTCGTATCGTCCGACGGTGAAAATTTCAGAGAAAGAACTCTCGAGCTCTATCTTATAGACGGAATATGGAAGCTCGACACTCAGACCTGGTGTATTGATTTTCAGTACTGACCGTAAACTTTAAAATAATAATAATATTCTTTATAGGAAGGGAAATTTCCCGTCCGTGAAAGGAGAAGATATGGCAAAGGCACAGACAAAAAAGGAAGCGGCAACGCATATAGACGGAGAGGACGCCAAGAAGCGTGCTCTTGAAACCACACTTTTACAGATAGAAAAGGATCATGGAAAAGGTGCAGTAATGCGTCTCGGCGAGAGCCCCGAGCTCAGCGTGACCGCAGTATCCACGGGATCGCTCACGCTTGATCTTGCACTCGGTATCGGCGGACTTCCCAAGGGAAGAATAATCGAGATATACGGACCGGAATCCTCGGGTAAGACCACTCTCGCGCTCCACTGCGTGGCAGAGGTGCAGAAAAAGGGCGGAATCGCGGCTTACATCGACGTAGAAAACGCTCTTGACCCGGTATATGCCGCGGCTCTCGGCATTCAGACGAACGATCTTCTCGTTTCACAGCCCGACAGCGCAGAGCAGGCTCTTGACATTACCGAAGCGTTCGTGCGCTCGGGCGCGGTTGACATCGTTGTTATCGACTCTGTTGCGGCTCTCGTTCCTCAGCAGGAGGTTGATGCCGAAATGGGCTCCTCGCAGGTTGCCGTTCAGGCAAGACTTATGTCGCAGGCACTGCGCAAGCTTACAAGCTCGATATCCAAGACAAACTGCATCGTTATATTTATCAACCAGCTCAGAATGAAGGTCGGCGTAATGTACGGCAACCCCGAAACGACTCCCGGCGGAAATGCGCTCAAATATTATGCTTCCGTACGAATCGACGTACGCCGCACCGAAACTCTCAAGAGCGGCAGCGAGCTTTACGGCAACCGCACACGCTGCAAGGTCGTAAAGAACAAGGTAGCCTCACCCTTCAAGACCGCAGAATTTGATATTATCTACGGAAAAGGCATCTCCAAGGTCGGCGAGATCCTCGATATCGGTGCCGATATGGGAATAATCGAAAAGAGCGGCGCGTGGTTCTCCTACAACGGCGAACGCATCGCGCAGGGCAGAGAAAAAGCAAGGATCTACCTCGAAGAGCATCCCGACGTTATGGCTGAGGTCGAAGAAAAGATCAGAAATGCCGGCGACGCCGCTATCGCCGCAGGTGGCGACGACGATCTCCTCCTCGACGACGCTGATTTCGAGATCGAATAACCACCAGGGACTCTGTCCCTGGACCCTGCTTAAACCCTTTTTTCAAAAAGGGTTTAAGAATCCCAAAAACTTTACTGAAAAAAAGAACCAACCCGTAGGGGCGATTCACGAATCGCCCGCCTCAAGCGGTACGTACCGACAAACATAAGGAGCAAGCCCCTCTCCTGCCGCATATGATTGAATTTCATCCAAAAGATACAGTTTGCGATTAAAGTTTCTAAGAACTTCAAAAACTTTACTGAAAAGGAAAAGAAAAAAACTTATTTTTAGAAAAGTTTTGATCGAGCTTTTTCAAAAGCTCGCAGGATTCTTAAGGGCGGCGCCCTTAAGATGCACAAACAAAAAAACAAACACGGCATAGATTTCTATGCCGTGTTTGTTTGTCATATAATGCACCTACTTGATAAGACCGAGATACTTCATCCAGTAGATAACATGCGAAGCGAATCCGTGGTTACAGCTTGCAGATGTTGCAGTGTGCTCCCAAAGAGTGCCGGTCGTTTCTGCCATATAGGAGAAATAGCCTTTGATGTTGTCGTAAAGCTCGCGGTCAAGACTGTATCTTTTAAGAAGGTCAAGACGGAGATAATTTCCTATAAAGGAATTTGCAGGCCATATTTCGGGATAAAGGCCGCTTTCGGCGCGTTTGTATCCGAAATCATTGACAAGAGTTTTCCAAAGATTCGGATGGCTTTCGGGTGTGGCGATGTCAAAGAAGAATGCGTAATACTGGCAGGCTTCAGTGCGTTCTCCCGAAAGAACGAGCTTTCCGTCAATTCTGTATGCGTTGTCGCAGAAGAATCCGCTTTCGGTCATAGACATTTCGCGAATGCTCTTGCGTAGCGCGCAGGCTTCTTCACGCAGAGACTCGTCACCGTACATATCGGCAAGAGCCTCCTTGAAGGCGGCGTAAAGCATATTCGACGCAAATGAAACGTCCTGAACGAGCGAATTTGCCTTTGACCATTCGACAAATACCCAAGAATCGAGCTTTTCAAGCATAGCGTATTCGTTTTCGTATTTTCTGAAGAAGTCAAGAAGGGAAAGCATTCTGCTTTTTGCTTCATTTGCAAGAAAAGTATCACCCGAGCGTTTAACGTATTCGGAAAGCTCTAAAGCGTACCACATAGCCCAGTTGGGGATATATACGCCGTCATTATGGTCGGACGGATAGCACATAGGGAGCATTCCGTCGGGGATAAACTCGAATTTTTCGGGCATAAGGAAATTCGAGAGGAATGCTTTTTCGACAGAGTTTTCACCCGTGAGTATATTTTCCACTCTTGAAGTGAAAAAGCTGTCGCAAAGCCAGCCTGCACGCTCACGCGAGGGGCAGTCCATATACACATCTGTTGCATTGGAACGGAAGGTTTCGACCGCCGCGTCGTATATCTTTTCCATAGCGAGATCGTTTCCGATAAATTTCGCTTTTATATGGCTTTTCGGAAAAGCAACTTTATAAAGTCGCAGGTTTTTTATCTCAAAGGAAGCTCCGAGTGCGGCGATTCTGATATATTTCATCGTGTACGGTTCGGCGCAGTGAATACTGTATTTTCCTTCTGATGCTTTGAAGGCTATTATGTTTGACGTGCCGTTTCTAAGACAGTTTAACTGTCCGTCAGTCTTGATTTCGTCGAAAAGTAAAAACAGCTCCCCTTCGCCGAAGGATTTGATATCAAGCTCAACTATTCCCGTGTAGTTTACACCGAAATCGACGTCAATATAGCTTTCAGAGGAAAGCTTTATTAATTCTGCCGAGCTGTTATCACATTTTCGTGGAGCAGAGAAAACCATCTGCGATGCTTTGGCATAGCTGTTGTATTCAAGCTCCTCTGGTCTGTATCCGAAAAATTTATCAGATATATTAATTATTTCGCGGACAGGGTGGATATCTTTACTTATATCGATCGAAAGATCACCGGTCATATCTGCCGATACTGGATAAATTACTTCAAAATCGCTGTACGGAATATCTCTGCAAATGAAATTTTTCTCTTCGGTGAGTGTGACCTTGACAGGAAGAGTGCTTTCCGCGCGCTCGTATGAAAAAGCTCGGTCTTTCAGAGTGTAGCTTTCGGTAAAGGTTCTTTGGAAAGAATATCTTTGCGTTTTCTGTATTCTCTCGAAGATCTTTTCTACCGAAAATCCCACGCAAGGAGCTGATGTATAAGCGGATATATTATCCCCTTCTTTAAGCTCAGCGCAGACAAATGAGGGTTTGTTCAGATAGCAGAATGAATTTACGTTGTATCCTGCGACCTTGATACAAAGGATATTGTCATTTTCGGTCAAAAAATCATTTAAAACAAGCTCGTCAACTCTGTAATAGCCGTGTCCTGCTCTTGCGGGTCCGAATGCGACTATCTCGCTGTTGATCAAAACCGTGTATGAGCAGTGCGCCGAAATGGCGAGAACTGTAAGATTTTCGGATTTTTTGATATGCTTGTAAAGCGCAATAGAGCAGTTCATTTCTCTTTCTTTGCCTTTTTCCCATATCGGAGAGGCTTTTTTAAAGCTGTAACTGTTTATTTGCATATTTTTCCTTCCTTACTTCTCACTTTGCTTCTTCTCAAAAGCCTTGTC
Source organism: Clostridia bacterium (assembly GCA_017532425.1). Taxonomy (GTDB): domain Bacteria; phylum Bacillota; class Clostridia; order Oscillospirales; family CAG-272; genus SIG672. The sequence continues at coordinate 14,681 of JAFXJH010000066.1, forward strand.
AGCCATAACGAAATAGGTCATAAACTTCTCGATCTCCTGTGGATCGTAGGGACGGAGGTTTTTGCGGAGAAGATCGTGCTGCCATTTTGTGATGTCGAGCTTCTCTCCTGCGGCGTAGCGGCGCCAGCAAGCCTCCCAAGGCTCGTGACCGCTGAACTTTCCGTTTACAAATCCCCAGTTGAAAATGGCGATATTGTTGTTATAGTAGAGGGGAAGATGAGAAAATACGGTATTGAACTGCACTCTGTGGAGCCATTCGGTGTTGAGCATCGGGCGGTCGAAGGCGCGCAGAAAATCGATAACGCGCACGGAATGGTCGATAGAGCCGTAATCGTGATAGCTGATAACGTCGGAAAGCTCGAGCGCGATGCGTTCCTCCTCGGACATATCCTTGAGGTTGCCCGATTTCGGTATACGCCAGAGGTCGGCGGCAAGAGGCTGAATGGGGTCGTACGAGCGAACGATCTCGAACGCCTTTTTCATATGGGGAACGCTGAGCATACCTCTATTGCTGTTACCCGGCTCGTTCCAGATGTTCCAGAATATTACTCGCTCGTCCTTTGCGTACCTCTTTGCGAGATCGTCTACGTAAATATAGAATTTTTCCGCAAGCTCGTGCTCGTCTACGGGGCTGTATTTCGGCTTTGGAGTGCTCGGATTTGCAGCGGGCGCAGGCTTTTCTACGTTGTGATTCGGAAAGATCCCGGGGATGACCGGTACGTTAAAGCCCGCAGTTTCGTTTACAGCCTCGCCGTGAACGCCCGAAAGAGGCTTGTCTTCACCGAATATCGGCTGTTTTTTCGGAACTCCGCCGTCACTTATAAGCACAAACATTACTCCGATGCCGTTTTCTGCGGCGATTGAGAGATATTCTTCCACGTTTTTAAGAAAGCTTTCTCTCTGATACATCCAGACGTCGAATGCAAGGAACTGACGCACCGCGTTGAAGCCGATCTGTGAGGCGGCGGCAAGCTCGCGGCGGATGGTTTTGACCTTTTCGGCGTGATTATACTCCTGCCAAAGCTCTACCCAACCGCTGCAGTCGGAAGGAACGAAGTTGAATCCGCGCATCCACGGACGGCTGTTATACCAAGACCAAGCTTCTTCTTTTGTCCATTTATTTCTCATAATAGAATTACCTTTCGTATATTATTTTTTATATGCGCAGGCAAGATCCATTCTGTTTGTCAGAAGGGTATCTATACCCATAGAAAAATATTTTTCGTAGTTTTCTGCGCTGTCTGCAAAGAAGAGATTGCACCATATACCGTCAGAGTGAAGCTTGTCGATAAGCTCTCTGTCGAACATACCGAGCCAAAACTGAACGCCCGAGCAGTTATACTTTTTCGCCATTTCGTATATGCCTATCTTATCTCCGGGGAGCTGTATAGCGACGCGGCGAATATTAGGAGCTATTTTTTCCATCCATTCGAGCTCGCTCGGAGAGCCTGCAAAGTAGACAGAGTCGAAAGCGTTATATTTTTCGGTAAGCTTCAAAAGCTCGCGGATAAGATATCCGTCCTCTCCGTGCTCTTTCAAGTGAATATTGAAGGTTATTTTATTTGCAAACTGCTCAAAAACCTCTTCAGCCGAGCAAAAAGTCACCTTCCATCCGTGCTTTACGCCGATATTCAGCTTTTTAAGCTCATCTAAAGTATAGTCGGAGATATTTCCGATACCGTCCGAAATTCGCTCGAGGTTATGGTCGTGCGAAACGACGAGCTTATTATCCTTTGTGAGGCGTACGTCAAATTCTATCTCGTCTGCTCCGAGAGCGAGAGATGCGCCGAATGCGGGGAGAGTATTTTCGGGCATGAGAGCCGAAACGCCTCTGTGTGCACAAAATTTTTGTTTAAACATTGTTATTTTCCTTTGCTTTTATTAAAAATTCAGTCTTTTGTTATTTTCAGCTTTGCGAAAGCTATCATCTGCTTTTTATCCTCGGGATGCTCGACCGTGTTGAGATAATAGACCGATCCGTCGGGAGAAGTGAAAAACGCAGGGCTATAGCCGTTTCTTCTCGGATAATCGTACTGAAGATCATAGGGAAGGGGATTTCTTACCGTTTCCCAGGTCTTTCCGTAGTCAAAGCTTACGAAGATACGCTGTGAGCCGTCTCTGATAGTTGCCTCATATTTTGCGCCGACGATAAGAGTGCCGCAGTCGCCTCCCGCAGGTGTCCATACGCATCCGGGGGCAGAGCCCTTGACATATCCGTCCGATTCGAGAAGAGTGCCCGGTGTATAGGGGTCCCAGTACGAAACGTCCTTTGTCTTTTTGTAATATATCGGTGCGCCCTTATGCTCTTTTCCGTTTATTATAGCGGTGTGTACGTTTTCGTAAACGATAAAATATTCTCCGTTGCCCATTTTTGTAAGAATGAGCATACCTATACGCTCGGTAGGGTCGTCGGCGACCGCAACGTCAACGAGGTCTTCCCAGTTTTCGCCGTCCTTTGAGCGTTTATAAACGAGAGTCTGATCCTTTACGGGTCCCGAATCGTCCGAGTAGAAGCAGTAAAGATAGCCGTCGGAGGGCTCATACCAAAGGAAAGGCTCCCAAATACCCTCTTTGAGTCCGCCGCCCTCGGCAACAAGGGTGTACTGATTCCAAGTTTTGCCGCAGTCGAAGCTTCTCCATATCGAGAGGATCGATCTTCTACTGTAATCGACCGAATTTGCCGCATAAAGCAGAGTACCTGCAGGCATAGATCCGACTCTTGCGGGAAGCTCGTAAATATGAGCCATCGAGCCGGGTTTCAGATCGGGCTCGAAAATTTCCTCTGCGCGTGAGAGATAGTGCCAGCTTTTTCCGTCGTCATCACTTTCCATAAAGCAGGCGTTTGTATGGGGAAGACTCGGGTCGTCGCAGTTATATCCTAAAGAAAATGATGCGATAAGCTTGCCGTTATTTTCACCGTTATGGTTTAGCTGTACTATCGAGGGATAGTGCGCGCTTTTTATAGTCAGCGGAAAAGGAATAGCGGTATTCTTCTCTCCGTCGGCAGGTACTTTTATAACTGTCGAGCGGTGTTCAACTTCAATTTTAACTCCGTTTGAGCATACGATAATATCTTTTTCGTTTTTCATATCAAATTCTCCTTAGAAAAGTAAATTAAAGTTTACGCCTACATTTTACATTACGCGTTTATATTTGTCAATAATTTAGAGGAAATTTGATCAATAGTTGTAGGTGAGTTGTCTGTTTTTTTCCTTTCAGTAAAATTTCCGATCTATATTGACATCAAAAAAATATTATGTATAATGAAAGCGTAAAATCTCTGAAAAACAAAAGGGGAGAATAAAAAAATGAACGAATATTACGACCTTTTAAAATCATGGTGCGACAAGCTCGTGGAATATCAGATAACTGAGCTTCGTGATCCGAATTTTCACGGTGGAATACTTTGTCCCGCGTGCTCGCTTATCCACGGAAGAATAGGCGACAGCGTGTATCCTCTGACGGCAATGTACCATTACAGCGGCGACGAAAAATATCTGAACGCCGCAAAGCTTGCCGTAGACTGGTCAGAATATAACGTTTTGCGAAAAAACGGCGGATATTTCAACGATAAAACGCATAACTGGATGGGAATTTCTGTATTTTCGACGCTTTCCTTCGGAGAAACGCTTCTTTATCACAGCGGCTGCCTCGATGACGCTACAAAAGAAAAATGGACGGCAATATTTGTAAGACTTTCCGAATTCGTATGCTCTTTCTTCGGCGGCGGAGCTGACAGCGCGCATAAGACAAACGTGAATTATCACGCATCCACAGCGGCGGCTCTCGCGCTTGCCTATAAGCTGACGGGCAACGAAAAATACAAAGAAGAAGCCTACAAATGTGCAGAATATTCAAAAACGTTCTTCACCGATGAAGGTCTTCTTTTCGGCGAAAGCAAGGGCTTTGACATAGGATACAACGTAGAAGAATCTCTTCCCGCGCTCGTTTTATTCGCACATTACGTTGAAGACGAGGAATATCTCGATTTTATTGCGGATAAATTCAAAACGCATCTTGAATTTATGATTCCCGACGGCGGATGGGACAACAGCTGGGGCTCACGCGCCAATAAATGGACTTATTGGGGCAGCAGGACGTCTGACGGATGTCAGGTCGCCCTCTCCATACTCGCAAAAAAAGATCCCATCTTTGCCGAAGCCGCGCAGAGAAGCTTCAATATGTACAAAAAATGCAGTACAAACGGATTACTCTACGGCGGATATATGTACATCGAAGCAGGGGAAGAGGGCTGTACGCACCATTCGTTCTGCCACGCAAAGGCTCTTTGCGCTATGATAGACAACGGTTTTATATACGACACTCCGACCGCGTTGCCGCGTGATGAGGAGTACGGACTCAAATCCTTCCCGTGTGCCCACGTAGAGCTGATATCAAAGGGTGATTTCAGAGCGACCGTATCTGCTTCCGACGTCGTTTCTTACAGCGGTGCGGCTACAACGGGCGGCACAATGACACTTCTCTGGAACAAAAAGGTCGGCCCGATATTTGCCGCTTCAATGGCAGATTATCAGATGGCGGAGCCCAAAAATATGCAGTATTCAAGACATATCAACCGAATGGAATCGACTTCTCTTCGCATAAAAGAAGGAAAATTTGAGAGCGTAAATGAAAGATTTGCAAAGCTTTCTGCCTCTTACGACAGCGAAAAGATAGTAGTTACAGCTTGCGGAAAGCTAAAAAATCTTTCTTTTGACGAAGGCTGCGGATATGAATTAAAGTATATTTTCAGAGAAAATACTGTCGAAATATTCGCTACATCCGAAAAAGGCGGGCGTTTTATAATTCCCGTCATCTGCTCCGGCAAGGATGAAGTGGTTACAGAAGGAAAATCTGCCATTATTCGCAGAGAAAATGCCGAAATAATCCTTGAAAGTGACAGCAACATAAGCTTTGATTCCAAAGCGCCTCGCAGAAATTTCAACGTTGTCGGCGGATTTATGACCGCGCCTCTTTATATTGATATGAAGAGTGGCGAATCTGTAAGCTTTAGTCTTACTGTAAAATAACAGATTTACGAAAGTTTAGCGGGAGGGACTTGCTCCTCACGTTAGTACTTTGAATTTATATATATTTTCGTCTATGTTCGCACATACCAAAGCGTTTTAAAGGGATGGTTGGATTCTAAAGGATAGGAAGGGAGAAATCGCCAACCGACAGCAAAGCTGTCGGTTTTCTTCCATTTCCTGTCCTTAAGTCGTTCTTTGGTTCGTTTCTGTCGATACAGAAATGAACAAAAAGACTCACAAACGCGTCCTCGCTGTGATAGTACAGTGCAAAAGCTTTTCTAAAATGTGTTTGTTCTTTCTTTTTAGTAAAGTTTTTTGGGATAGAATCCCCTCTCACCTGCTTCGCAGGAGCTCTCCCAAAGGGCGAGCCTAATTATTTTCTTTTCAGTAAAGTTTTTGAAGTTCTTAGAAACTTTTTTCAAAAAGTTTCTAAGCGGAT
>JAFXJH010000067.1 GCA_017532425.1 Clostridia bacterium
AAGGTTTTAAGAATTCCAAAAACTTTACTTACATTGATTTATTATTTTATTCGAAGGGTGCAGTTTGCGGTTTTCGCGAAGCGAAAAGTCGGACTGCTGTCCGACAGTAAAACTGCCAAGCGACACGAAGTGTCGGTTTTAACCCCTGCTTAAAACCTTTTTGAAAAAAGGTTTTAAGAATTCCAAAAACTTTACTTAAATTGGCCTATGACTTTATTCGAAGGGTGCTTATTTTCCCTTTTGCTCCCTTTCAAGACGCTCACGCTCTGCCTGCGGAAGTCTTAAATACTTCGGTGCAAGTGCCGTGTCATCGGTAGCATTTCCCTTTTCGTATTCTTTAAGTGCCACCATAGCCACGCTATACGCATTCTGTTTCCAAAGAGCCTCGGGGGTATCCTCGATATTCTCATTTTTCAGCATTTTCCGAGCTATTTCGTATCCGTCGCCACAAAGATATACGGTTTTATCCGAATATTTTTCAAGCTCCTTTTCAAGATCCTCTGCCGATATTGCTCTATCCTCACAGAGTCTTGTAAGAGTCTTACCGTCCGACTCGAAAAGTGCGTTATAAAACTGTCCGCGTCTTGCGTCCATCACCGGGGAAATAATTCCCTTAAAGCCGAGCAGATTATATGCAAGAGCCTCGAGTGTCGAAACTCCGACGCAGGTCTTACCGCCAAATGCGAGTCCCTTCACAAAGGAAACTCCTATTCTAACGCCCGTAAACGAGCCCGGACCCTCTGAAACTGCAAAGAGGTCGACATCGCTCACCTTCCAAGACGCAAAATCCATAAGCCTTTCAAGAGTCGGCAAGAGCGTTTCGCTATGTGTATGTCCTGTATTCAGAGTTGTCTGTGCTACCGGCTTTTTATCTTCGGTGAGTGCCACGCTGAGTGTCAGTGCACTCGTATCAACTGCCAAAATTTTCATTTTCTCATTTCTCCTCGGTGCAGACCTTTTCTATTTTGATATTTCGCACGTCCTCACCCGAGCCGAGTATCGTAACGAGATAATAGCTTTCGGGTAGTGCCTCTTCTATCTTATCGCACCACTCCACCGCTTTTATGCAGTTATCGTAGTCGTAAAATCCGATAGATATAAGGTCGTCCTCATCGTTCAGGCGGTAAATATCGAAATGGCAGAGCCTTTTACCGTTTGCAATATATTCGTTTACTATTGCATATGTCGGACTGCACACGCTCGCGCCCGGAGTGATCTGTTCTGCCATTCCGCGCACGAAAGCGGTCTTCCCTGCACCGAGATCACCGACAAGTGCTACAAAATCTCCGTTTTCAAGCTCTTTTGCGAGGTCAGCGCCTATTTTTTCGGTTTTTTCCGGTGAGTCTGAAAGAATTTCATACAAAAGTTCTTTTTTCATTTTATTAGAAAAGTCCTGTAATATTTCCGTCGTTATCAACGTCGATATGGTATGCCGCGGGATCTGCGGGAAGTCCGGGCATTGTAAGTATCACGCCTGTCAGCACTACGATAAATTTCGCGCCTGCCGAAAGCTTTACGTCACGGATCGTGATCTCAAAGTTTTCGGGTCTGCCGAGCTTATACATATCGTCCGAAAGCGAATACTGTGTCTTTGCAACGCATATCGGATAACGGGAATATTCTTCGCCGAGTGCCTCGATATCTGCTATTGCCTTACTTGCAGAAGCATCATATTTTACGCCTGTTGCGCCGTAGATCTTTGTAGCAACTGCGTTTATCTTTTCTTTGATCGACATTTCGTCGGGGTACGTGAGTGTGAAGTTTGACGGCTTTTCGCAAGCTTCAACGACCTTATTGGCAAGGTCTATACCGCCTTCTCCGCCCTTTGCGAATACTTCGGAGAGCGATACCGTAACGCCCTTCTTATCGCAAAGCTCCTGAACGACCGCGATCTCAGCGTCTGTATCGGTATCGAAGCGGTTAAGTGCAACGACAACGGGAAGTCCAAAGCCCTGAATGTTTTCGATATGCTTTTCGAGGTTGCAGATTCCCTTTTTGAGTGCTTCGACGTTTTCAGCCTTGAGCTCTGTCTTGGGGATGCCGCCATTATATTTAAGTGCGCGGATCGTTGCAACTATTACCACTGCCGAGGGAGTAAGTCCTGCAGCGCGGCACTTGATGTCAAGGAACTTTTCAGCACCGAGGTCAGCTCCGAATCCCGCCTCTGTTATAGCGTAGTCTGCAAGCTTGAGCGCGAGCTTTGTAGCTCTTACCGAGTTACATCCGTGCGCGATATTGGCAAACGGTCCGCCGTGGATAAGTGCGGGTGTATTTTCTGTTGTCTGAACGAGATTAGGCTTAAGTGCATCCTTAAGAAGTGCCGCCATCGAGCCTGCAACGTTCAGGTCGCGGCAATAAACGGGCTTATTATCGTAGGTATATGCAACGAGGATATTTCCGAGTCTTTCCTTAAGGTCGGAGATCGATTCTGCAAGGCAGAGTATCGCCATAACCTCACTTGCAACAGTTATCATAAAGTGATCTTCTCTCGGGATACCGTCTGTCTTTTTACCCATACCGATAACGATATTACGAAGTGCTCTGTCGTTTGTATCTGTTACTCTCGAGAAAAGAACTCTTCTCTGGTCTATACCGAGCTTATTGCCCTGATAGATATGGTTATCAATAACCGCGCAAAGCAGGTTATTTGCCGCTGTGATCGCGTGGAAGTCGCCTGTGAAGTGAAGGTTTATATCTTCCATAGGAAGCACCTGCGAATATCCGCCGCCTGCTGCTCCGCCTTTTACGCCGAACACCGGTCCGAGAGAGGGCTCACGGAGTGCGATGACTGCGTTCTTGCCTATCTTTGCCATTGCCTGACCGAGGCCTACCGTCGTTGTCGTCTTGCCTTCTCCTGCTGGAGTAGGGTTGATTGCTGTAACGAGAATGAGCTTACCGTCCGGACGGTCTGCGTTTCTCTTTATAAAGGAGTCGTTGATCTTTGCCTTATAGCGTCCGTAAAGCTCAAGCTCTTCGGGCTCTATACCGAGCTGTGACGCTATCTCTGTTATAGGCTTCATTACCGAGTTCTGTGCTATTTCAATATCTGTAGGAAATCCTGCCATATTAACCTCCGTGCCGTCTTATGACGGTTAATATATTTTAATTATTTTTTATTTTTTTAACAAATTCGCTTATTTTTCCGATCGCTGTCGAAATATGGTTCACCGAATATGCGTACGAAACTCTTGCAAAGCCTTCTCCGCACTCTCCGAATGCAGTACCCGGTACTATCGCAACTCCCGCCTCATAAAGAAGCTTCGTGCAAAATTCTTCGCTCGTCATTCCGAAATCGCCTACGTTTGCAAACACGTAAAACGCGCCCTCGGGCTTAAAGCACTCTATACCCGCCGAAGCAAATCCGCTTGTAATATAGAGGCGGCGTCTGTTATACTCGTCCTTCATATATTCTATATCCGAGTCGCCTGCCCTAAGTGCCTCTATTGCCGCAAACTGGCTGACTGTGGGAGCGCACATTATTCCATACTGATGCACCTTGAACATCTGAGACGTTATTTCCTTCGGTGCAAGTGTATATCCGAGTCGCCATCCCGTCATAGCGTAAGCCTTTGAAAATCCGCTTGCTATTATCGTTCTTTCTCTCATACCTTCAAGTGAAGCTATCGAAACGTGCTTACCCGAATATGTAAGCTCTGCGTATATTTCATCCGAAAGCACGAGTATATTCGTATCTCTCAGCACCTCTGCGATTTCGCTAAGGTCATCGGCGTTCATTACCGCGCCCGTCGGGTTATTCGGGAAAGGAAGCACGAGCATTTTTGTTCTCGGTGTTATTGCCGCGCGGAGCTCATCTGCCGTGAGTTTAAAATTATTTTCTGCCTTCAGCGGGATTATTACCGGCGTACCGCCTGCCATCACGGTTATCGGCTCATAGCAGACAAAAGACGGCTGAGGGATTATGACCTCATCGCCCGGATTTACCGTCGCGCGAATTGCAAGGTCGATAGCCTCGCTTCCGCCGACCGTAACGAGCACATCGTCCTTTGCGTTATATTTAAGACCGAATCTTCTCTGCATATATGCAACTATTTCCTCGCGCAGCGGTGTGAGTCCCGCATTCGAGGTATAGTAGGTCCTTCCCTTTTCAAGGCTTTCTATTGCCGCCTCGCGGATATGCCAGGGAGTGACGAAGTCGGGCTGACCGACCGTAAGTGAAACGACGTCCTTCATTTCGTCAAGAATATCGAAAAACTTTCTTATTCCCGACGGTTTCAGCGAGCACGCCCTTTCTGAAAGGATCTTGCTGTAATCAATCATATCTCGCAGTTACCTCTCTCGTCAGTTTCGCGAGCCTCATAAACAACACCCTTATCCTTATATTTTCTGAGCACGAAGTGTGTTGCCGTAGAGGTAACGTATTCAAGAGGAGCGAGCTTCATAGCGACAAACTGTGCGACCTCTTTAAGGGTCTTGCCTTCGAGGATAACCTGAAGGTCGTAGCTTCCCGACATAAGGTAGAGGCTTTTTACCTCGTCGTAGTGATATATCTTTTCTGCGATCTTATCAAATCCGCGGTCGGGCTGAGGTACTACCTTGACCTCTATAACCGCGCTTACGTATTCTCTGTCCGTTTTATCCCAGTCAACGAGAGCCTGATATCCGACGATAACGCCTTCCTTCTCGTACTGCTTTATTTTGTTTTTTATATCGCCCTCTTCTTTTTCGAGCATCGTTGCTATCTGTGCAGGCGTAAGGCGCGCATCAGACTCAAGCATTTGAAGTATTTTATCCATTTTTTATTACCTCCGTAGTGTATATATGGTTTCAAAAAATATTACCCTTATTTTAATAATATATTATACAACAATTATTTTTATTTTTCAATAGAAAAATATGTTTTTTTGATTTTATATTTAATTTATATTGATTTTGAAGAATCATAACGAAAAACACCCGACCGCTTGATATGCGGTCGGGGATGGTGGTATTTAAGATTTTGGGATCAGTGCTTTGATTTTGTCGAGCATGGCGATAACGCTGTCGTCGGTTGCGCCGTATTCGGAAACAAGCGCGCTCAAAAATTCGGATTGTGCGGGTGTGTAGTCGTCTGCGCTTAATTTGTGATTCCATTGAACAGTAATCTGATAGTCATTTATGAACACACTAAAATTATCGAATTTATGCCCACTATTAGGATCGCGCAAATTATAATTGGTATTAAATG
>JAFXJH010000068.1 GCA_017532425.1 Clostridia bacterium
AACCTTTTTTCAAAAAGGTTCTTGGCTTATTCGTCAAGCTTGAGTACAGCCATAAATGCTTCAGGCGTAACCTCTACGCTGCCGAGCATACGCATCTTTTTCTTACCTTCCTTTTGTTTTTCAAGAAGCTTCTTTTTACGCGTGATGTCACCGCCGTAGCACTTTGCAAGAACGTCCTTGCGGAGTGCTTTTACTGTTTCACGGGCGATAATTCGACCTCCGATAGCAGCTTGAATGGGGATTTCGAAAAGATGACGGGGAATGTTTTCCTTGAGCTTTTCCGCGATCTTTCTTCCGCGGGTGTAAGCTTTGGAATCGTGAACGATAAAGGAAAGCGCGTCGACAACCTCGCCGTTGAGAAGGATATCGAGCTTTACAAGCTTGCTCGGACGGTAGCCGTCCATCTCGTAGTCGAGAGAAGCATAACCCTTGCTTCGGCTCTTGAGAGCGTCGAAAAAGTCGTAAATAACCTCGTTAAGAGGAAGCTCGTAGAAAAGCTCGGCACGTGTTTCGTCGAGATATTTCATATCCTTGAATGTACCTCGTCTGTCCTGACAGAGATCCATAATAGCTCCGACAAACTCGGTGGGGGTGATTATGCTCGCCTTGATAACCGGCTCTTCCGCGACTTCAATTTCGTCGGCAGAGGGATAATTCGAAGGGTTGTCAATGTAGATGGTTTCGCCGCCGCGCTTGGTTATTTTGTAAATAACGCTCGGTGCGGTCGTGATTATGTCAAGATTGAATTCTCGCTCGATTCTTTCCTCGATTATTTCCATATGGAGAAGACCGAGGAATCCGCATCTGAAGCCGAATCCGAGAGCGGCAGAGGTCTCGGGTTCGTAGCTGAGAGCAGCATCGTTGAGCTTGAGCTTTTCAAGTGCATCTCTGAGATCGGTGTATTTCGATCCGTCAGCGGGATAGATACCCGAGAATACCATGGGAAGCGCTTCCTTAAAGCCGTCGAGAGGCTTGTCTGCGGGGCGCTCAACGTGAGTTACGGTATCACCGACACGGGTGTCGGCAACGTTTTTGATGCTGGCGGTAAGATATCCTACCTCGCCCGCTTCAAGTACGTCCTCTTTGTTGAGTCCGAAAGGGGTAAGAGTTCCTACCTCGACGACCTCAAACTCAGAACCGGTGTGCATCATCTTTATCATATCGCCGCTTCTGAGACGTCCGTTCATAACTCTTACGTATACGACAACGCCGAGATAAGAGTCATAATAAGAGTCGAATATCAGGCAGGAAAGCGGAGCGTCGGGATTACCTTGAGGCGCGGGAACGCGCTTTACGACCGCTTCGAGTACGTCGGTGATGTTCTGACCGGTTTTCGCGGACACGGCAGGAGAATCGTCGGCGGGAATACCGATAATATCTTCTATCTCGCCTCTTACACGCTCAATGTCGGCAGAGGGAAGGTCTATTTTGTTTATTACGGGAACTATCTCAAGTCCGTTTGCGTCGGCAAGATAGGCGTTTGCAAGAGTTTGAGCCTCGATACCTTGGGTTGCGTCTATTACAAGAATAGCACCCTCGCAAGCATTGAGTGAGCGCGATACCTCGTAGTTGAAGTCTACGTGACCGGGTGTGTCGATCAGATTGAGATCATAGGTCATTCCGTCGGAGGCTGTGTAATTCAGCTTTACTGCTCTGGCTTTTATCGTTATTCCGCGCTCTCTTTCAAGATCCATATTGTCAAGCAGACGCGATTCCATATCACGCTGTGATACTGTGCGCGTTGCTTCGAGAAGACGGTCTGCGAGGGTAGATTTACCGTGGTCGATATGCGCGATAATTGAGAAATTTCTTATTTTTTTCTGTTTTTCGTTCATTTGATCATAAATGTCCTGTTTGATAATTTTGTTAAGGTTGATTTTAAAATTTTATTAGGTTGTCGGTACTGTAGGATCAGTGCCCGTGCCCGGATCGGTACCTGTACCCGGATCCTCGCCCGCGCCCGGATCATCGGGATTTTGCGAAGGATCGTCGGGATTTTGCGAAGGATCGTCGGGATTTTGCGAAGGATCGTCGGGATTTTGCGAAGGATCGTCGGGATTTTGCGAAGGATCGTCGGGCGGTAAGGTCGAGGGGTCAACACCAAGACTTACAACGATAGATACCTCGGTCACATGCGAAAGAACAACAGAGCCGTAGTAAGGAAATTGACTTATTACCTGACCTGCGGGAACGGTTTCCGAATACTGATAGGTCACCTCTCCGAGACGGAGCTTGTTTTCGATCAGTATAGCGTGGATCGCACTTGCATTTCTGCCCGAAAGATCGGGTAGAGTAACGTAAGAGAGCTCCTGACCGCGGCTGACGTATATTGTTATACGGGTATCGTTAGTTATATAGGATCCCGCCTTCGGGAAAGTGTCTATTACGTGACCGTTGGGAATGGAGGAATTGTACTCGCGAATTATTTCGTAGGAGAATCCGATCGCACCGAGATCGATTATAACCTCCTTGTTGTTCATACCGATGTAGTTTTTAAGCGTGGTCATAGTTTCACCGCTGCTGACGTACAGGGTGATCTCGCATTTCTTTTCACCGGGGATTATAACTCGCTTTGAGCCTGCCTCGGGCGACTGCGAGATTACCGTGTTTACCATATGGTTCTTGTCTTGCTTTTTTATAACGGTAACAGAATAGCCGAGCTTTTTCATTTGCTTAAGAAGCTCTTCGTCGCAGGTACGGTTTACAAAATTCTCGACCTCAATAAGCTGAGAGTCGCTTGAACTGAGTGATTCTGCGATAAAATTGTTATACACGTAGTAAACGGTCATTACGGCGACTATAAGGCAGGCAAGCAAAGCTCCTGCGATTATCGAAATAAATGAAACGCGTGAGGGCTTTGTTTCAACGACTGTGTTGACTACCTTTTGAGTTTTCGGACGTTTTTTTACTGTATCTTTTCTTTTTTTGTTCAAAACCTTTTCCTCGTCTTGCGGATCGATAAGATCGGTCTGCTTTTCGTTTGACGGCACGACGATTATGTCGTCGCTGCTTTGCGGAGCCGCCTTGAAGAAGCGGCTGTCAGCAGGGACAGAAACAAAATCGAAGATGGCGTCGGGTGTTTCTCTGAAGCGTTTTAACGCCGCAAGCATCTGACCTGCATCGCTGAAACGATCGTCGGGATCCTTTTCTATAGCTCGCAGAATTATCTGCTCAAGACCCTTGGGAAGCTCTGTTATTTCAGATGGCTTCTGCGGCTCGTCGTTTATCTGCATATAAGCTACTTCCATAGGATCGTCGGATGTGAAGGGAAGCTTTCCGCATATAAGCTCGTAAAGCATTATTCCGACCGAATATATATCTCCGCGGGCGTCGATGTTTTGACCTCTTGCCTGCTCGGGGCTGATATAATATACGGTTCCTACGCCCTTTTCCTCAGGCTCGGTGATACGGGGATCATACTGCTTTGCGATACCGAAATCGGTTATTTTTATGGTATTGTCCGATACGACTATTATATTCTGCGGCTTTATGTCGCGATGAACGATTCCCTTGGAATGAGTGTGATCGAGAGCGTCGAGTATCTGCGTGATAAAATTAAGTGCTTCCTCGTGCGATATCGAGCCCTTTTCCTTGACGTAGCTCTTGAGAGTCGGACCGTCGAGATATTCCATTGTGAGATATTTGTGCTCACCCGTCATTGAAATGTCATATATTTGGCGAATATTGGGATGTGAAAGCATAGAGATGGCGCGTGATTCGCTGTCAAAGCATTCAAAAGCAGACTCGTCGGAAAGAACCTCTTCCTTGAGTATCTTAATTGCTATATCACGCTCCTCGCGCTTGTCGTAAGCACGAAATACTACTGCCATACCGCCGATACCGAGAATTTCCTTTATCTCGTACCGCTCGTCGATAAGCATTCCGATATATTTATCAAACTGCGTCATTATGACCGTTCCTTTCGTAATATTCTTGTTTAAGTGTTTGCAACTATCAGCACGGTTATGTTGTCATACGCTCCGCGCTCTTTTGCGATTTTTATAAAGCGTCCGACCTTTTCGCGGTGCGGGAGGTCTTCGCTTAATACATCTTCGATCTCGCTGTCGCTGAGATGGAGAGTAAGTCCGTCTGAGCACAGTAAAAAGCATTTTGCTTTGGATGAAGACATCACCGAAATATCCGGAGAAACGAAATCCTCTGTACCGATAGCCTTTGTTAGAATATGCCTTTGAGGATGTGTTTCCGCATCACTCGGACTTATTTGCTTTGTGTCTATAAGGTACTGCACGAGCGTGTGATCGGTCGTCAGGCGGTGAAGTCTGCCCGAAGCAAGCGCGTACACGCGGCTGTCGCCTACGTGAAAAATATAAGTTTTCCTCGGCGTTTTGAGAATTGCCGCCAGAGTTGTTCCCATACTTTTGTGCTCGGGAGATTTAAGAGAGCACATATATACCTCGTGCGAGGCAAATGCGACCGCATCCGATATCAGATCTTGCATTTCGCGGTCGCTCGGATGCTCGTTTTTGAACTGCTTCAATCCGTTTGAGAGATACTTGACAAGCTTTTCTTTGGCAAGAGATGAAGCAACAGAACCGGAGGACAGACCGCCCATACCGTCAAAAACGGCGGCAAGAAAATGATCTTCATTTATTTCGGAAAATACGAAGCTGTCCTGATTTTCGCGACGGACAAGACCCGTGTCGCTTTCACCGTAGAAAAACAAAATATCACCCGATTTCAGAATTAGTTTGCGCTTTTTATATCTTTGTTATGAATATATTTTACTGTTTTTTATCCGAAGAAGCCTTGTGGCGAAGCTGACCGCAGGATGCGTCGATATCCGGACCGAGACGTCTGCGGACCGTTGCATTTACGTGAAGCGAGTTGAGCGTATCGCAGAATCGCTTTACGTCCTCGCGGCTTCCCGCTGAAAAAGCTCTTTCGTCAACATGATTGAGCGGGATGAGATTAACGTGCACGGGACGGCTTCCGAAATATTTTTTTATAAGCTGTGCAAGCTTTTTTGCTTGCTCAACCGAATCGTTTTCGCCCGAAATAAGAGTATATTCAAATGAAATACGTCTTCCCGTTTTATCGAAATATTTTCTGCAGGCTGTCAGAAGAGCATCTATATTCCAAGCGTTATTCACCGGCATTATGCGCGAGCGATCCTCGTCGCACGATGCGTGAAGAGAAATTGAAAGCGTTATCGGAAAATTTTCATCCGCAAGCTTATTTATTTTGTCTACAAGACCGCACGTTGAAAGAGAAATGTGGCGGTATCCGATGTTAAGAGAATCCTTGCTTCCGACGATGTCGAGGAATCTCATAACGTTATCGTAATTATCAAGAGGCTCTCCGATTCCCATCATAACGACGCCCGAGATACGCTCACCGAAGTCGCGCTGTGCTGATATTATCTGACCGAGTATCTCGCCCGCCGAAAGGTCTCTCACCTTACCGCCGAGAGTCGATGCGCAGAATTTACATCCCATACGGCAACCCGCCTGCGTTGACACGCATATAGTATTTCCGTGCTCGTATTTCATTACTACGCTTTCGATAAGCTGACCGTCGTGCATCTCAAAAAGATATTTTACTGTCCCGTCAAGCGACGACTGCTGTTTTCTTACTATCTGAGGATAGTAGAGAAGACCGATCTCTCTGTCCGACAGCTTTTCACGAAGCGATTTCGGAATATTTGTCATCTCTTCCGGCATGGCGCAGAGGCAAAACCATTTTAAAAGTTGGTCTGCACGAAACGGAGCCTCTCCGAGCTCTTTTAATTTTTCCTTCAGCTCGGCTGACGTGAGCGATAACCACTCAAAACCGTGTGGCATATTATGTACACATATTTCCGAAATCGAAGATAAAATGTCGAAAATCGGAATTTTACTCCTATTTTATAATTAGACAACATATTATATCATATAGCCGTAAAAAAAGCAATAAAAAGGAATGAACTTTTTGTTTCGTTAAGAAACTTTTTGAAAAAAGTTTCTTAACAATCTTCAAAAACTTTACTAAAAGGGAATATACGTAAATAAAAAAATACATAATTTACAATTGATACATAAAAAAAATGATCAAAAGTATTTATTTTTGAAAAAAGATATGATATACTAATCACAGCCTGAATTTTCGGGAATACCGAGCGGCAGGATTACCGACAGCATATCCGCCGTTTCGATAAAATGATAGGGTGTCGGAGAAAAGGAGTTAAATATGAACAAGGAAAAGAGTGTTCTCTGCGTAGCGCTTAAGATAATCGGTGCTCTCGTTGTTGTTGCTGCTGTTGCTGCTGTTGT
>JAFXJH010000069.1 GCA_017532425.1 Clostridia bacterium
CAAAAAAGCCTTCTCCTGTGGGAGAAGGGGGACCGCGCCAGCGGTGGATGAGGAGTTACTTGAAGATTGAAAACACCTCATCCGTCACGCTTCGCGTGCCACCTTCCCCCACTGGGGAAGGCTATTCAATTTTACCGCTAATATTGCAGAGCCTCAGCTCTGTTTTATTTTTTAATTAAATATAACCCTTCTCACAAAGAAGCTCTGCGATGAGAACTGCGCCGCCTGCCGCGCCGCGAAGAGTGTTGTGAGAAAGTCCGACGAACTTATAATCGAAGACGCTGTCCTCGCGGAGACGTCCGACTGTTACGCCCATTCCGCCGTAAATATCTCTGTCGAGTCTTGCCTGAGGGCGATCGGGCTCTTCAAAGTAGGTAACGAACTGCTCGGGTGCGCTCGGAAGTCCTTTTACGGGAGAGCCGAAATCTACCCACGCCTGCTTGATATCCTCAAGCGTAGGCTTGTTTTCGAAGTTTACGAAAACTGCTGCGGTGTGTCCGTCTGTTACGGGAACTCTTATGCACTGTGTCGTGATCTTGGGAGATGCTGCGCTGACGATCTCGCCGTCTTTAACCTCACCCCAGATGCGGAGAGGCTCTTTTTCGCTCTTTTCTTCTTCGCCACCGATGTAGGGGATGACGTTGTCTATCATTTCGGGCCATTCGTTGAAGGTCTTGCCTGCGCCCGAGATAGCCTGATAGGTTGTAGCAACTACGAGGGTGGGCTTAAACTTGAGAAGAGGTGTAAGTGCGGGAACGTAGCTCTGGATCGAGCAGTTGGGCTTAACAGCGATAAAGCCCTTCTTTGTGCCGAGACGCGCTCTCTGAGCTTCGATAACCTCAAGATGCGCCGCGTTTATTTCGGGAATAACCATAGGAACGTCGGGAGTCCAGCGGTTAGCCGAGTTGTTTGAAACTACCGGGATCTCAGCCTTGGCATATGCCTCTTCAAGAGCCTTGATCTCGTCCTTTTTCATATTTACCGCGCAGAAAACGAAGTCTACGAGAGGCTTTACGCTCTCGATATCCTCTGCATTCATAACGATCATATCCTTGAACTTTTCGGGCATCGGAGCAGCGAGCTTCCAGCGAGAGCCGACAGCTTCCGAGTATTTCTGTCCTGCCGAGCGCGCACTTGCAACGAGTGCGGTAACCTCAAACCAAGGATGATTTTCAAGAAGTGTAAGGAATCTCTGTCCTACCATACCGGTAGCACCGATAACACCAACTTTGTACTTTTTATGCTGATTCTGCATAATAATGTCCTTTCTGCCCTGCTTCACGGGCAATAACTTTTCTTTAAAATAAAATTACTATATATTATATACTTTTTTATAATATTTGTCAAGTACAATCGCAAATTTTCTTTAGTGCGGCAAAGTAAAAGATATCCCGACCGCTTAAAAAAGACCGATACAAGCTCGTAACGTGAATTTCGGCATATTCCTTCAGCGTTTGTCAGATAGCGTTTCGTATGCAGAATTCCGTTTGACCAGTCCGACACACAGAGATAAAGTACATTTTTAAACACCGCATAAGTGAAAACATAAGTGCAAAACTCCGTTTTGTTCGAAAATTTCTGTAAAATTTTGATTTTTTCACTACATCGTCTTGACGAATATCGGTTTATCGTATATAATAATGAAACAATAGTAACAAACAGAACATATTATTCTGAAAGAGGTAAATAAAAGTGGCAAATCTGAATTCACTTTTCGGAAGTAAGGTATTTAACGATGCCGTGATGAAGGAAAGTCTTCCGAAGGAAACCTATATTTCGCTCCGCGACACCATTTCCGCGGGCAAGGAGCTTGACCTTTCTGTTGCAAATATAGTTGCAAACGCAATGAAGGACTGGGCTATCGACAACGGCGCAACACACTACACGCACTGGTTTCAGCCGATGACAGGCATCACTGCCGAAAAGCACGACTCATTCCTTACCATACAAAGCGACGGCACGGTACTTACAAAATTTTCGGGTAAAAATCTTATAAAGGGCGAATCTGACGCTTCTTCCTTCCCTTCGGGCGGACTTCGCGCCACCTTCGAAGCGCGCGGATACACCGCTTGGGACCCCACCTCTTACGCTTTTATAAAGGACGATACACTTTGTATCCCGACCGTATTTTGCTCTCACGGCGGCGAGGTACTTGACAAAAAGACCCCTCTTCTCCGCTCTATCGAAGCATTTTCTCATCAGGCGCTCCGCGTTATGCGCCTTCTCGGTGATAATCAGTCTATAAGAGTCACCCCTATGGTCGGAGCAGAGCAGGAATATTTCCTCATCGACAAGGAAATGTACGAAAAGAGAAGCGACCTTATCTTCACGGGCAAGACTCTTTTCGGTGCAAAGCCTCCCAAAACGCAGGAACTTAACGACCAATACTACGGCACGATAAGTCCCAAGGTCAAGGAATATATGGCAGACCTCGACCTCGAGCTCTGGGCGCTCGGCGTATATGCAAAGACCGAGCACAACGAGGCCGCTCCCGCACAACACGAGCTCGCGCCCACATATTCAAATGCCAACACGGCAACAGACCACAACCAGCTTATGATGGAGACTATGAAAACGGTAGCTCTCCGCCACGGATTTGTTTGCCTGCTCGGTGAAAAGCCCTTTGACGGCATCAACGGAAGCGGTAAGCACAACAACTGGTCTGCGGCAACGAACACGGGCATCGGTCTCTTCGACCCCGGCAAGGAGCCCTACGAAAACACACGCTTCCTTCTCTTCCTCGCGGCTATGATAAAGGCTGTCGACGAATATCAGGATCTTCTCAGAATCTCGGTTGCCTCGGCTTCCAACGACAGACGTCTCGGCGGTCACGAGGCTCCTCCCGCTATACTTTCTATCTTCCTTGGCGAAGAGCTGACCGATATTATCGACTCTATCATCACGGGAAGAAGATACGGCGGAAGCAAGAAGACTAATATGGAAACGGGAGTAAACACTCTTCCCGAGTTCGTCCGCGACAATACCGACAGAAACAGAACCTCTCCCTTTGCATTTACCGGAAACAAGTTTGAATTCCGTATGCCCGGCGCATCACAATCAATAGCCGACCCCAACATCGTCCTCAACACGATAATGGCAGAGTCTCTCTGTCAGTTTGCCGACAAGCTCGAAAAGAAGAATGAGGATATCGAATCTGCGGCACGCAAAATCATAAGAGATACCTTCAAAAAGCATCGCCGTATTCTTTTCAACGGAAACGGTTACGCAGAGGAATGGGTAAGCGAAGCCCAGGCGAGAGGTCTTTGCAACTATCGCACGACAGCCGACGCAGTACCTCACCTCACCGACTCGAAGAACATTTCGCTTTTCGCGCGTCACAAGGTATACACCGAAGCCGAGCTCATTTCACGTCGCGAGATAATGTTCAGCGACTACGTAAAGATGACTCACATCGAAGCCTCCACGATGCTCGATATGGCGAAAAAAGAGATAATTCCCGCATCGCTTTCTTATATGAAGGAGATATCCGACACCGTTGTAAATCTCTCGAGCATAGGCATCGATTCATCTGTCAGCAAAGCACTTCTCTCTGACATTTCGGAAAACACATCCCTTCTTTCGGGCGCTCTCGACAAGCTCTCCGAAGAGCTTGCAAGGCTTGACAGTATATCCGAGGTCTCCGTGCAGGCAGATTTTGCGCGCGACAACGTGATACCAACAATGAACCTCATCAGACATCACGCAGACATTCTCGAAACACTTGTTGCCAAGAAATACTGGCCCTTCCCGACTTACGGCGAAATGCTTTTCGTATGATATAAGAAAAAATACAAGACCGACCCACACGAAAAATTTCGTGTAGGTCGGTTTTCTTTATATATCCTCTTCTATTAAAGCCGCAATACGCTCTGCCCTCTCGTGTGCCATAGCGAGATATTTTTCTATCGTGATATCTCTGTACCAAGGCAGGACATCTGTTTTTCTGAAGGTCTCGAGCGTCAGCGTGCCGTTATAACCGCGGCTTTTCAGCTTTTTTGCGACCTTTCTGAAATCTATTGTCCCGTCGAAGGGCAAAATATGGGTATCGTCATTCCAAGTAATAAGATCTTTATCGCTTTGAGCGAAATTATCGTGGATATGCGTTCCGACTATAAGATCGCCAAAGCAGTCCATCACGTCGAAACACGGTGCAGGATAGCAGTGCTCGTGTCCGACGTCCCAGGTAAATCCGAGCGCGCCGTGATCCTCTGCACGAAAGGCATCGATAAGGCGTTTCATCTCAAACTGCGGAAACTCCACGTTTTCAAAGCAAGCCTTCACACCACACTCTCCCGCGTGATACAAAACCTTGCGAAAGCGCTCAAGTCCGAGCTCCGACCACTGTGCGACACCCTCGTTTACGTTATTGAACTGCGGAACGTTCATACAGTGCAGGGTGAAATATCCGATATCAAAGAGTCTGCAAATGTCGGCGACCTCGCAAAGCCTTTTTACGTACTCGTCGCCCTTTTCGCCCTCCTCCCACATACAGTTGATCCCGTGGAAGGGCGCGTGAACAGATTCATAGACAAGTCCGAGCTTTTCGGCGTTTTCCCTGAAAAATTCGGTCTGCGCACGGTCAAGGCTTCCCGTAAAGAAGGAATCAAATCCCGCATCGCGTATGCACCTCATTATATCGCCATCCGAATAGTCATATCCGAAATTATTAAAATTAATACCCGTTTTCAGCATATTTGCCTCCGTTTAATATCGGGTCACCGCAAAAAGAGGCGACCCGATATAAGTTATAGACGTTATAAAGATTATTTCCAGAGTATTGTTTCGGGGGTTGTCCAGAGTCCTTCGAGTCTGTTTGCATCGGAGGTCAGCTTGACAGTATTTCCGCTCTCGCCTGCTTCATCCATAGCGATAATTACGTCTGTTGCGTGATAAGCCATTTCCGCGCTTGCCTTATGAGGTACTCCTGCCTCTATGCTACGTATCATATCAACGATACCGATGCCGCGTCCGTACTTTTCATATTCAACAAACTGCGGAAGAACGCGCCATTCGCTGTCTCTGAAGCGTCTTACAAGAACGTCGCCCTTGTAGTGGTTGGGGTCGGGGAGGATAAGAGTTCCCTTTTCACCGTATATTTCGATGAAGGGCTGCTTTGTGCTCCAGATGTCAAAGGAGTTGACGAAAGTAGCTATAACTCCGTTTTTGAATCTCAGTGCCGAGGAAACGTAGGTCGGTACCTCTACCTGTATCTTCTCACCGCGGCGAGGCTGTACCTTTATCGTACGCTCGGGCCACGTGATCTTGGACATTGTGGAAACGCTGTCTACTCCGCCGAGCATACTGATAAGAACGTTCATATAGTAAGGTGCCATATCCATCATCGGACCTGCGCCCTTGTGATAGAAGAAGTCTGCATCGGGACGCCAATATTCGTTACCTCTCATAGCGCATATTGCATTTACGCCGATGGGCTCGCCTATCCAGTCTTCGTCGAGAGCCTTTTTAGCGGTCTGTGCGGGCGCACTCATAAACGAGTCGGGAGCGCATCCCACTCTCTTGCCGAGTCTTGCCGCTGTTTCGATAATGCGCTTCATTCCTTCGCGCGAGGTTGCAAGCGGCTTTTCCGTATAAACGTGCTTTCCGCTCTCAAGTGCCTTGATGGTTACCTCCTCGTGTGCCATCGGAACTGTAAGGTTAATTATAATATCAACCTTCGGATCCTCGTAAACTACCTCGGGAAGTCCGTACTTTTCTATCTCGAACTTTTCAGCGATATTTTTTGCCTTTTCAAGAACGATATCGCCAACTGCGATTATTTCAAAATAATCGTAATATACTTCCTTTGCGTGCTTTATATAGTTGCTCGAAATATCTCCGCAACCTATAATACCTACTCCGTATTTCTTTGTCATAATATCTTCCTCCGTTATTTTATTATTTCGTTAAGATATCTGTAGCTGTCAGACGCGAGCTTCACGATCTGATCGAAATCGTCTCCGCCCTCTGTCTCTACCGAGATAACGCCGTCATATCCGATAGCCGCAAGGTAATTTACACATCCCTTTACGTCGACCATTCCCGTGCCGATAGCAACACATTCACCGTTTGAGTTTATATCCTTTGCGTGGCAGTGGAATACTCTGTCGGATATTCGCTTTAAAACCTCAAGCTCGTTTTCCTTGCCCTCGGCGCACTTCCAACCCGATTTTCCGTTTCCGCTTTCAACGTAGGACGCGCGGAAAATGTTGCAGGCATCGTAATTTATTCCGAGCACGCTCGGGTCGCCGAGCGCCATAATGCGCTCAAGTCCGTCGCCCGTCAGAGAAAACGTGCCGTGAGGTTCGATCGCAACCTTTACGCCGTGCTTTTTAGCCGCCTCAAGAATAGCAGAAAGCTTTTCCTCAAGCACACGATATGCCTCTGCATCGTCCATTCCCTTCGGCTTTGCTCCGTCTCCCGTATGGAGCACGGGGATTCCTGCCGCTGCCGCCCACTCGATACTGCGTATTCCCGATTCTACCGCATTCGGATTGGCAATAATATTTCCGTTAAGCGACCACAGACCGGTTATTCCCTTAAAGCCGTACTTGTTCTTCAGCCTTACAAGCTCCTCGGGATCGTCCTTTTCAACGTTCACGTGCGGACACCACGGACCGACCGCCTGCGTTTCGAAATATTCAAAGCCGATCTTGCGGATAGCCTCAAGGCTTCTCTCAAGCTCAAAATTACGGAACAAAACTGTTCCACATCCGATCTTCATATTTTTATCCTCCAAATAAAAAATTTAAAGTTTTTAAACAGTTTTAAAAAAGAAATTCAAAAAGCAGCCAAAGCAGAGGCATGGTGATCATACACAAAAGTGTACTGCCGAGCGTGAAGACCGCCGTGTGCGGCACGTCAGCGCCGTTTTTTTGCGCAAGCGCGGGCGCAGAAGCCGCCGTAGATATTCCCGCCGACAGAAGCATCGCCGATGCAAGCTCTCCGTTTATATGAACGGAAGGGATAAGATCGACAAGAAGGAGCACAGCAAGCGCAACGAGCGGTGAAAATATCAGCTTGACTGCCGCCGTGGGGTACATCAGACGGCAGGCGAATATATCAGAAAGTGACAGCTTTGACAGCTCGTATCCGAGCACTATCATAGAAAGCGGAGTAGTAAGCGCCGCAAAGTAGGACGCGTACGAGGTCAGAGTGGTCACGTATTCTGCTACGCCGAAAAGATGCACAAGTCCGCCCAGCAAAATACATACCGTGACCGGAGTAAGAAAGAGCTTTTTTATATCTATCTTACTTGACGAGCGCGAAAGTATCGACACTCCGAGAGTAAGAAGCATATAAGTGCTCGACAAATTAAAGAGCGAAACATAGAGCGCGACCTCGGGGTTACTTGGGAATATTGCGACCGCCATCGGTATCCCGAGGAATCCGCAGTTTGAAAATACCGCGCAAAACTTGGATGAAGCCGCGATCGAGGAGTCTTTTATAGAAAGCAGACGCACCAAAAAGCATCCGAGCGGTATTACGACAAAGGGCATCGCGATACAAATAATAAGATATTCAACGCGCACCGCAGACGGATCAAGCTCTATCAGCTTGCAAAATACAAGTGCCGGCATAGCGATATTTCCGAGCAGATCTCCGAAAACAGAGACCGCGCCCTCGCTGATCCTGCCCTTTTTGCCGAGTATCCAGCCGGGCACCATCAATAGCATAAATATACAGACGTTTTTCAGAAGCATCAAAAATGTCGCCACGTTGCTTTCTCCCTTTCGCTATCCTTACGATTTCATTATAAGCGCGCCGAAGTAGGTAAGCAAGGTCGTAACAGGACATATTTTTCAAAAAAGCGTACAGATCGGACATTATTTCAAATATATTTGCTAAACCGACCTATTTTTATTGCAAAATCGGACATCGCGTGATATAATATCTCATATACGACAGGCAGGTGATAAAATGAGCGAGGGATACCGTTCACTAAGCATAAACAAATATGACATTGAAATCGAGAACAGCTTTTTCGATTGCCGCATATTCTGGGCTAAGGTTATCAGCAGCGAAACGCAAAGTCTTTTCACAAATTACACCAAGCACACCTTTTACGAGATACAGTACGCGCTCGAGGGCAGTATCGGCATGGTCGTCGGCGAAAACAAGAGCGTATATTTTGACAGCTCGTATTTTATAATCATTCCACCTGACACCTACCATCAGATATTTGACGGTGACAGTCAAGGCGCGCGCTTTATTATGGCGTTTGACATCCACCCGAAAAACGACAAGATAAAGCTCCCCCTGCGCGAGCTCAACTCTCCGAGCGCGCACCGCGAATCAAAGGCGATGCGCGAGCTCCTCTCACTTATCCTCGAAAAGAGCTATCTTGACGACCCAATACGCAAAAGTCTGCTGAATTCACTTATCGAATCCTTCCTTTTGGAGATATTCGAGGTGATCGCTCCTCATCCGTCAAACGATCAGAGCGATGACAAAAACGCGCAAAACGATCATCGCATAAGCGAGATAAAGGCATTTATATCTGCATTCAACGGCATCGGCGTACACGTTTCGGACGTCGCGCAGAGATTTCATCTAAGCGAGCGACAGCTAAATCGCATCTTAAAGGCATCGACCGGCAAAACGGCAAAGCAGCACATTGAGCACGAAAAAATGAAAAAGATCGAAGAATTTGCCGCCACCACCGAGCTCACCCTCAAGGAAATATCCGAACTCTGCGGCTTTTCCGACGAATACGCTATGAACAAATTCTTCCGCCGCCACAACAAAACAAATCTCTCCGAATTCAGACGCATCGCCAAGCTCAAAGAAAAGCAGAAAAACAGCTTATAAAAAAGTCTCGGAACAAGCGTAGTGTCCTTAAGGACACCATGCATCGATATAAATCCCCAGCGGGATTTTCGATATGTTGCTAACGCAACTCGACATGCTACGCTCGATACGTTTGCCTTGCAAACGAGTGATTTATATCATATCGAAGCCGACCGCAAGGGAGGTTATATCGAGCCGAGTGAAATGAGGCATATCGACAAACAGCATCTGTGGACACAGATGCAGTGCTTCGTATGCATTAATTAAAGGTCACAACAAAATTATCACCTGTTGACTAAGCAAAAAAAGTTCATAC
>JAFXJH010000070.1 GCA_017532425.1 Clostridia bacterium
CAATACGGTGAACTATTATCTCAGAAAGGCGTATAAGAAACTGAACGTCCACAGCCGACAGGAGCTTGCCGAGCTGCTCGAAAGCATAGGTATTACCCCAAATATGAACTCATAAAAGCCAAACAGCTCGGAGATCATTGTGACCTCGGAGCTGTTTTCATCTGTATATAAAGAAAAATCCGACCATCTTTTCGATGATCGGATTTTCTCTTGTCCCGTATCGGCTTTCACCCATTGGTCAATTTTTGTTCCTTTGAGCGAAAACCCTTTACGATACGGAGATTTTTTTGTCATATCAATTATTCCCACTGATGAGGAGCAAGCTCGGTAAGTGCTTTTTCGTCGAGGCTTTCGGTTGTTCCTCTTGCCATAGTCCACGATTCGCGGTGATAGATTATACCGATATCCTTCATTTCAAGGGCAAGAGCGCGGTTTTCTTCGGGATATACACACCCGTTCTTGATCGATCTTGCTATCAGCATAATGAATTTCATTTGCACCATACTGCGTCTGCAGTTGTATTTTAGCTTGTCATTTTCGGCGACATCGTATGCTTTCTGCCAAAGTGAATACATTTCTGTGCAGAAATCGATATCGATATTTCCGTTTGCATCAGAAAATGGCGTTTGCGGAGATACGTAGATGCCTAGGAATTTGTCGGAAGCACGCTCGCA
The DNA here is from genome assembly GCA_017532425.1 of Clostridia bacterium. Classification (GTDB taxonomy): domain Bacteria; phylum Bacillota; class Clostridia; order Oscillospirales; family CAG-272; genus SIG672. The sequence continues at coordinate 675 of JAFXJH010000070.1, forward strand.
CGTTCTGTCGATGTATTCTCTGACATATTTCCAACCGCTTCCGTAATATCCTTCAAGGAAATCATCCATAAGCGAATAATATTCTTCTTCGCTCATATAAGGATCCCATAAGATCTTTCCGATGAGATAAGCGCGAAGGCTTCTGAATTCGCCGTTTTCCTTCTGCTGATAATCGCCCTCCTCGTAAATTCCGATCGCATTGTGCTCTGTGAAGAAGCGTGCGTTGGGAAGCAGTGTTTTGAAATTAGGAAAGGGTGTTATGTAGTGGCGGTAATTCGTAACGTAGTCCCAGATATAGAGATTGTCTGCGATTTGTGCCCATTCACGGATGTCCTTGGCAAATGCCGCATTTTCAGAACAGTCCGGATTGTCAAGACTGTGAGAGAAGCAGCATTCTATCGAGCAAAGCCAGATAATAACGTTTTTGGCGGGGCGGATGGTCGTCGGAGCCTTGCGTGTGTACTGATATGCAAAGGTGAGAAGGTATACTTCGGGATGCTCCTTTTCGATTTCGGCGGCGAGTCTGTTTACAAAGCTGATGAAAACGCCCGACTGATTTTCACGCTCGGCAAGCTCTGTGCACTTCGGGCAACGGCAATAGTCGAAATTGTCATTTTGTGTTACCGAAATAACGCGGCATCCGGGATGGTCTTCGATAGTTTTTCTTACGTTTTTCAGGACGGTCTGATATATTTTTTCGTCGCTGAGGCAGGGCTGACCGCGGTCACCGGTTTCGGACAGACGGCCGATGGTGTGTGCAAAGCCGACGATGCTGTTTTCGATAGATAATTCTCCGTTGAGTCTTAATTTGTGCTGCTGGTCAACAGAGAGCTGCCAGTCTGTTTTTCTGTACATAAGGGGAGGAGAATAGTTGTAATCGAAATCGTCGGGAATAGATATCTCGTCGCAGGGAAGAATTCTTTCGTTTTCCTCGTCATAGAATCTCCATCCGATCGTTTCGAGCAGATGATAAACGGCGTGTATTATGCCGTATTTGCCGCATCCTATGATGAAAAGCTTGCACGGCTTTTCAAAAAATATCGAGATTCCGTCGTTTTTGAGATTTCCTCTTCTGATGGCGGCGCGCTCATTTTCGCGCAAAGTGTTTCCGATAACAATCTCGTAGTCCGCGTGCTCGCTGTCGGTCAGGATATCAAGATCTGCTCCCGAAGCAAGCTTTATGTATTTGCTTAAGATCTGCGAAGCGTGAGCTTCCTCCTCGGACGCAGAAGAAGATATTACTATTTTGAAGGAAGAAATATTTTCTCCTCCGATCAAAATGCTTTTTACGGGGAAAATGTCAGAAGAAATATTTTTCATAGCTAAAACCTCACAAAAAGATTACTGTAAAAATTATATCATAAACGTTTGTATTTTTCAAGAAAAACAAAAAAATAAATCCGCTATACTTAAAATATAGCGGATAATTTTTTATTTTACTTGTCTTCCGAGTCGGTATCATCCTGCGATTTTTCTTCTTCGGATGCTTCGTGAGCGTTTTCAGCGTCGGATGTGTCGGAGGTCTGCTCACCTTCGGAATTGTTTCCTATAGGAGCGGATGCTTCAACAGCAGGACCTGATACGCCTCTTGTGCTGCCCTCGGAAGCTGCTTCGCGTTCGCGTGAAAGGCGTTCTTCCTCCTCGCGGCGCTTCTTTTCTTCTTCGTCGCGGAGTCGCTTTTCTTCGTTTTCAGCGATGCTCTTGCGGCGCTTTTCGTCCATGATCTCCTGAATCTCTTCAAAGGTATGGTCGCCTTCCATAGCGGTTTTGAACTGTACCTCATCCATCGTTTCATACTTAACGAGGAATTCTGCAACGAATTTCAGCTTGTCGGAATGCTCGGTGAGTATCTTTTCGGCTGTTTCGTAAGCTTCGGTGACGATCCTCTTGATCTCGCTGTCAATAAGAGCGGCAGTAGATTCGGAATAGTTCTTTTCGCCTCCGAAATCCCTTCCGAGGAAAACCTCGCTGTGACCCGTACCGTAAACGATAGGACCAAGTGCGTCGCTCATGCCGAGACGTGTGACCATCTTGCGTGCAATTTCGGTAGCGCGCTGAATATCGTTGGATGCACCGCCCGAGAAATCGTTGAAGGTGATCTTTTCGGCAACGCGTCCGCCGAGGAGCATTGCGATGTGCTCTGAAAGCTCGGAGCGGTATTCGCTGTATTTGTCCTCCTGAGGAAGGTTGAGTGTATAACCGAGAGCGCGTCCGCTCGGAATAATTGATATCTGATGAACGGGGTCAAGAGAGGGAAGATAGTATGCGATAAGTGCGTGACCTGCTTCGTGATAAGCTGTTTTGCGCTTTTCCTCATCCTTGATCTTCATACTCTTCTTCTGAGTACCGACCACGATCTTCATTATAGCGTCCTCAATATCGTTCATACCGATAAGAGTCTTTCCGCGTCTTGCGGCGAGGAGTGCGGCTTCGTTGAGGAGGTTTGCAAGGTCTGCGCCCGTAAATCCTGCAGTGCCTTTGGCAACCACAGAAAGATCAACGTCTGCTTCAAAGGGCTTGTTGCGCGCGTGTATCTTGAGGATTTCTTCTCTGCCCTTGAGATCAGGGTAGTTTACCGTGATCTCTCGGTCAAAGCGTCCGGGACGGAGAAGTGCGGGGTCAAGAATGTCGGGACGGTTTGTTGCCGCCATAACGATGATCCCCTCGTTTCCGCCGAAGCCGTCCATTTCAACGAGAAGCTGGTTGAGAGTCTGCTCACGCTCGTCGTGACCGCCGCCGAGACCTGCTCCGCGGTGACGTCCGACTGCGTCTATTTCATCGATGAAAATAATACTTGCGGGATGCTTGCGTGCCGTTTCGAAGAGGTCGCGCACACGGGATGCACCGACACCGACGTACATTTCAACGAAATCCGAACCGGAGATCGAATAGAAAGGAACGCCTGCTTCGCCTGCAACGGCCTTGGCAAGAAGTGTCTTACCCGTTCCGGGAGGTCCTACGAGAAGAACGCCGTGCGGGATCTTTGCGCCGAGCTTTGTGAAGTAGTCGGGATCCTTGAGGAACTGTACGATCTCTTCAAGCTCTTCCTTTTCCTCGTCTGCGCCTGCCACGTCAGAGAAGAGAATACGCTTTTTGTCGTCGGGAACGTTCATTTTTGCTCTCGACTTCGCAAAAGAGGGACCGCCTCTGCCGGGAGCATTCTTTCCGTTTGCAGACTGCTTGAATACCCAGATAACAAGTCCTGCAAGGAGAAGGATTATAGCAATATAGGGAAGTACCGAAACCCAAACGGGAATCTGTGTGGGCTCGATAAGATCGTACTTGAGCTTTTCGATCTTGTTGCCCGACGATACGCTCTGATTGTACTCGTCTACCTTCTGATTGTAGGCAAGAACGTGATCATAGCAGTCGTCATAAAAACGCTGACGGTCCTGAAGATAGTATACTATCTTTTTGTCCTTGGTAGTAATAACTGTCAGCTTATTCGAGGCTTCAAGAGTAAATTCCTTGACTGTTTCTTTGCCGTTTACTCCGATGTTCTCGAAAAGCTCGACGATATCGCTGTATACAGGCTCTTCCTCACTACCCTTTAAAATAAAGGATACTGCCGCGATAACGAGAACAATAAGGAGGATAAAGCTCAGTATGGAAAATAGATTTTTTTTCATTATATAAGTGTAACTCCGTTATAAATGTAATTTAACAGAATAAAATCTGTTTAATCGTGCTTTGTATAGATTTCGGGCTTAAGAACTCCGATGTAAGGCAGAGCTCTGTATTTTTCCGCATAGTCAAGACCGTATCCGACAACGAATTTGTCTTCAACAACACAGCCGATGTAGTCAGCGTTGTAATCTACCTCTCTGCGAGAGGGCTTATCAAGAAGAGCGGCACATTTTACGCTCGACGCGCCCTTGTTCTCAAGATACTTTGTGAGATAGAGCATAGTGCGTCCGCTGTCGATAATGTCTTCTATAATAAGTATGTCCAGATCTTCGATATCATGACGGTAAAGGTCGAGCATAATGTTTATTGTTTTTGAGGATGCTGTTGCCGCACCGTAAGAGGATACCTTCATAAAGTCAATTTCCACGGGACGCTTGATGTGCTTCATAAGATCGCCCATAAATACGACAGAACCCTTGAGAATACCCAGAAGAAGGAGTCTCTTTTCGGGATCCGGATAATCGCGGTCGATTTCTGCGGCCACCTTTTTTACTATGTTCTCGATTTCGCTTTCGGATATCATAGTATAGTCAATGTCGTCATTAATGTCATATTTCTTCATTGTTTGAAAGTCCTTTCATGTAATATACTGAAAATCTTGGTGAAGAACTGTTTCTCTTCGGAGATGCCGAATCGGCGACCGGAAAGCCGGGTATCCATAGGATATTGCCGTCCGATTCTATAACAGGAATCGTAGCTCGGGTATCAAGCGGTAATTTTCTTTCGGAAAAAAGCTTTTTGATGCTTCGCGTCATTGAGCCGTAGATATATTTGTCTCCGTCAGCCTTGTTTCTTGCGGATAAACTAAGATTTATTATATCAAACGCAATAGTGGCTTTTATCAATATTTTGTAAATATTTTGTTTTTTTATTAAATATTTACTTATTTCTTCATTATTAGCATTCTTTTCTTCGCAGATGAAGATAAGCGAGTCATCCTCGGGCAGGAAATTTTCTCCGAGCGATAGCTTTACACGGTAGTCGTTACGCTCTTTTGTCCTTTCGGTCTTTACAACATAAGACGGGAATCCTCTATTACGGCAGATATGCCGCCCGGAAGGGAAATACTGCTGTGCGGTGTTTGGGCAGATATGAGATCTGTGACGTCCGAAATATGAATATAAGAAAGATCGGATCTTCCGCCGGATGATAGATACATGTTTTTTATAACGCGCCCGAGAAGTGCGCTGTCGAGCGACATAAGAGTATCAACTCTGTTGTCGTTTATTGCGAGTGCGCTCTTTTCAAGAAACTCATTGTCATCGCGGGCGATAAGCGTCATACGCGAAACGGCATCCTCGGCTGAAGGATTTATTTTCAGAAGCTCGGGCACTATCTTGTGTCGGATAAGATTGCGCGAATAATCGGTATCCGAATTTGTGCTGTCATATACATATTCAAGCCGATTTTCTGCAGCATATTCAATAATTTCGCTTTTTGTGCAAAAAATAAGCGGTCGGACGATGTTTTCACGCACGGGCGGAATTCCGCATACACCTTTAAGCGAGCTTCCGCGTGTGATATTGAATAGCACGGTTTCAAGGTTGTCCGAAGAATTATGAGCCGTTGCGATCCTTTTTATACCGTTTTCCTTGCAAAAAGCATTAAAAATTTTGTATCTGCAGTTTCGAGCCGCCTCTTCAAGACCGCATTTTTCTTTTTTGGCGATGCTTGGAACGTCAACTCTTTCGCAAGTGAAGGGAATATCCCATTTTTCGCAGAGCTTTCTGCAAAACGCTTCGTCACGGTCAGCTTCCTCACCGCGTATCATATGGTTTACGTGAAGAGCGAATAAAGAAAAGCCGCGAAGAGCGGCTTCCTTTTTCAGCATGTGAAGAAGCACGACAGAATCGGCTCCTCCCGAAAGACCGACGAGAAGGCAGTCGCACGATAGCATATCGTAACGTTTTATCGCACGGGAAAATTTTTCCTCGCAAACCGATATTTTTTTCATTCTGTATAGCCTTTCTGTAATTTCGTGATAATTTATTCTTCGATGTTCGTCATAGAAGAGAATCTTGTGTACTGACCGAACCAGTTCAGCTTTACGGTATCTCGTCCACCGTGACGGTTTTTCTCGACGATCACCTCTGCGACGTTTCCTTCCTGCTCCTTGTCGTAATATTCGTCTCTGAAGAGGAACATTACCATATCCGCATCCTGCTCGATAGATCCCGAGTCACGGAGGTCGGAAAGCATAGGACGCTTGTTCGTTCTCGATTCGTTGGTACGCGAAAGCTGAGCACAGCAGATAACCGGTATCTTAAGCTCCTTTGCAAGAAGCTTGAGGTTTCTCGATATTTCGCTGACCTCTTGTACACGGTTGTCTATCTTTCGGTCGCTCTGCATAAGCTGAAGATAGTCGATAACGACGAGTCCGAGATTTTTCATTCTGCGGAGCTTTGCCTTCATACCGGTAACGTTTATGCCGGTCGTATCGTCAATGTAGATGTCACATTCAGAGAGGAAAGCCGAGGCCTTTGCGAGCTTGTTCCAGTCGTCGGGTGTGAGATTTCCGCTTCTGAGCGCGTAGCTTTCAACAAGAGCCTCACTCGAAAGCATTCTCTGTACGAGCTGCTCGTTAGACATTTCAAGCGAGAAAATGCAGACCGTCTTGCGTGACATACGTGCTATATTTGTTGCAAGGTTGAGCGCAAATGCCGTTTTACCCATACCGGGTCGGGCACCGATGATAACGAGGTCGCCCTCACCGAGACCGACAAGCACCTTGTCAAGGTCGGAAAATCCGGTAGGCACTCCGCATGCCGCATCGGGATTCGTTGCGATCTCTTTTATATTTTTGTACGTTTCTATGATAACATCGCGAATGTGCGCAAAATCGTGGCTTTCTTTTGTTTGTGCGATAGAGAATATCTTTGCCTCTGCGCTGTCGACGATACGCTCTGCCGCATCCTGCTCAGCATAAGCCGTGTCTGTGATCTCACCGCAGACGTTTATAAGCTGACGCAAGAGGCTTTTGTCCTTTACGATCTTCGCATAGTCCTTTATGTTAGAAGAAGAGGGAACTATTTCAGCTATCGTGCGGATGTATTTTTTGGACTGCTCAATGTCGTATACGCCCTCCTGGACGAGCGCTTCCATAAGCACGACCGGATCAATATCGCGCGATTGAAGTGAGAGCTTCTGCATTGCAGAGAAGATAGATTTGTGCTCCTCAAGATAGAAATCCTCGCTTGAGATCATCGTAGCGACGTCGGTTATCTTTTCGGGGTCGATAAGAACAGAGCCGAGTACAGCCTGCTCAGCCTCAAGCGAAAAGGGAAGCTTTCTTAAAATATCTGTTCCTGCCATATTATTTGTCGTTTACAACGCTGACGCGCAGCTTTCCTACAACCTTTGTGTAGAGCTTTACGTCAAGTGTGTAGTCTCCGTAGTTTTTAATGGGCTTGTCGAGAACGATCTTTCTCTTGTCGATGGTGATGTTGAACTGCTCTGCAAGAGATTCGGAAATTTCCTTTACGGTTACAGCACCGTAGAGACGGGAATCGCTTCCCGAGGTAGCCTTGATAACAACCTTGATGTTTTCAAGCTTTGCGGCAATGTCCTTTGCTTCGGCGATTTCGACGTCGATCTTGTGCTGCTTTGCGGCATCCTTGTTCTTCTGGTCGTTAAGAGCCTTTGCGTCAGCCTCTATAGCGAGCCCCTTGGGGAGCAGAAAATTTCTTGCGTATCCGTCGGAAACGTTGATAACGTCTCCCTTTTTGCCTTGTGCTTTTACGTCTTGTGTGAGAATAACCTTCATTGTATCATTTCCTTTCGTAGGTGGTTTTTATTTTGTTTGATTTTCGCCGTCAAGCGCGATATCGATAGAATCCTTTAGCTTTACAAGAGCTTCCTCAATCGTTATGTCGGGCATCTGAGTAGCCGCGGCATTGTAGTGACCGCCGCCGTTAAGACGCTCGAGAATAAGCTGAACGTTGATAGTACCGCTCGAACGTGCAGAGATGCATATACTGTTGTCGATCCTGCAAATTGCAAAGGATGCGAGAACGTTGTCGATAGACAATAGACTGTCTGCGACCTTTGCCGCCGCGATTCGGTCGGCGGGAGTGTTGTTTTCATCAAGATTCGATGCAATAGCAACGACCTTTCTGTATATGTGGATGTTGGACTTGAACTTTGCTTCACGCTGCATATCGTCGAGATTGACCTTGAAGAGCTCCTGGACCTCAACAGGGTCAGCACCCTCGCTTCGCAGATAAAGAGCCGCCGCGAAGGTACGCACACCGATGTTCTGCGCGAAATACTTGGTATCAAGAATTATTCCCGAATAGAGGAAATCTGCCTCGATCTTTGTCAGACGACCCGACGGGAGCACCTGCTCAAGAAGCTCTGCGATTATTTCGCAGGTCGAAGAAGCAGACGGCTCGATATAAGAGAGAAGGGGATCCTTCGGGAAAGCGTCTGTCTGACGGTGGTGGTCGAGGTAAACTATATTTTCAGCGGCCTCTGCAATAGCGGGAGCATAAAACTGCTTCGGATTGTTTACGTCAACGATAATAACGAGAGTATCCGAGCGAAGCAGATTCTGTCCTGCGGTGAGGTCAACGAAAATGTGATTGTAAGCGGGGGCACCCTTGATCTTTGTAAATCCCTTGCTTAAGTTTTTGTCCTCTGTGTCAACGACTATGTTGCAGGGAATTCCGCAGTGCATACAGAACCTTGCAACACCGATGCTCGCACCGAAGCAGTCGTAGTCGGGAAAACGGTGTCCGAAAATAATAACGTTGGAGCTTTGCGAGATAAGATTTGCAAGTGAAAGTGCGATAGAGCGTGACTTTACAGTGCTTCTCTTCTGCATTGTCTTGGTCACACCGCCGTAATATTCGATACCCTCTGCGGTCTTGACGACAGCCTGGTCGCCTCCGCGCGCAAGTGCCATCTCAAGACAAGCTCTTGCAGAGTTTTCCTTGGCAAGTATATTGTCGCCGAGTGTGGTAGTACCGATGGAAATAGTTATCGGAGTGCCGCTCGTGCCTATCTTTATTGCACGGATCTTTTCAAGAATGTCGAATTTCTGAGCGGTAAAGGTCGCCATATGCTTCGCCGCAAAGAAGAAAATGTATCTGTTGCGCTCGTATTCCTTTATCGAACCGTTTACCGAGGTTGCCCACGCGGTAAGCACGGATGATATTTCAGCGGCTGCGGCGTTTGTATTTTCCTGCTCTACCTGAACAAGCTCGTCAAGGTTGTCCACAACGATGTATGCAACGAGCATTTCTTCCTCGTGCATGGTCTTGCGTACCTCTTCAAGCTCGGAATTGTCTGTCCAGATAACCGAGATTATGCGCGCCTTTCCGATATAAAAGGATCTTCCCGATACGGTATAAGGGATTCCTCCGACCTCGCACTTGACACCATCGGAATGAGCGTCAAGAAGAGCGTCAACAGAAACGTTTCCGTAGCTTGAAAACTGTCTTGAATGGATGGAGGCATGTCTGCGCATAGCCGAAAAGGCGGAATTTATCCAGAGAATATATCCCTTGCTCGTTATAAGAGCGATGGGCGCAGATATTGAATTTGTCATCGACGAGAAAAATTCCGCAGAGAAAAGCGGAGAATCGGGTCTTGACAAGAATTTTGAATGAATGAATCGAAGCACAAGAATAAACAGAATTTCCGAAAGAAGATAAATTATAAAGGAAAGCGGAAATGCGATCTTGGGCGGTATCTTTAAGGTGGGTGAAGAATATATCGCGTGTATTGCCCATATAAATGCAAGGCTTATAACGATAACGCCTATTATGCGCTGAGTTGCTTCCTTTCGGAGAATTTTCTTGAGCTTGGCGAAAAATGCACCGGACTTCATAGCAGATTTGATATGCTCCTTTCGCTTGAACTTTTAATATCAGGATTTGGGATCAGGCTTTTTTATAGTCTCGCCGTAAAGTATAGCGCGGACCATGGGAAAAAGGTTGTCGAGAGCGCCCATAGATGCTAAAATAAATACGATGAGTATCGGATTGCTGAAGCAGGATACAAGCACGAACAAGCCGATTATAATAGAGAAGAGTGAAGGACGTCTGAAGTGAAGAAGGGAGGTTCTGATGCCGATAAGGAAAAATCCGGGCATCAGAATTATCATTACGTTGTACATAGTCAGTATTACCGACCTATCTGTGCCCGAAAAGGTAAGCATAGAAAAGATAAGAGCAATTATAAAGATCACAGATGCGAGACGGCTCATTTTAAGAGGCCAGCGCTCAAGCTTTTCGGAATGTGCACCCTGACCTAAGATCATAGCGCGCGAAACTGTGGTGACTATATACGATACGACAGAAACAAAAACGCAGAAAAACGCGGGGAGTATTATGACAAGCATATCAAAGGTTGCCGAGATGTCGATTCCCGAAAGTCCTGCCTGCGCAGAATACTGCGAATAGAATGAAACGAAAGCTTCGCGGAATACGCTCACGATATATGCTATCGAACGTCTTGTAATCTCACCGAAGGTCGAGTAGACGTATAATGCGATGGCGGAGATAAAAACGCAAGCCATTATTACCGCGTTTCCGACTACCGTGTGCGCTTTTTCAAAGCCGTTTGAGATGCATGCCGAAAGCACGATTCCCGAGGGAATGAAGGCAAGCGCCAAAAGAAGCTGTATCGGATCGGCACCAAGTGCAAGTGCAGAGGCTGAAGCTACCGCGCATACAGCTAGTGTAGCTATTACCGATAGCTTTTTGCTTTTGTATGCAATAAGGGTGAGAGCACATGCAAATAGCGCACTTGCCGCTGCGAAGGTCAGTATATAAAGCGTTATGGGATTGTATGTGTATACGGTAAGCTTTGCCGCGTAGATGTTTTCTGTAAAAACGTATAAGACGCTGAGAGCGCACGCCGCAATAAGAAAGAGAAATGCGCGGATGCGGCGCTTTCCGATACCTGCATTATCGGGGAAGGTAATATTCATTAAAGTAACTCCTTGAGATGCTGCAAGCTTATCTTGCAACAGGATATAAAAATCTAAATTAAAGTATACCACAAATATTTGCTTTTGTAAAGGCTTGAAATGGTAAAATCTTTATTTTTTTGTTAAATAAACTATTAATTTACCTGTAAAAAACAGAGTATTTAAAAAAAGTATTGACGAAAAGGAAAAAAAGATATATAATAATAATGGAATTTTATATAGTGCGTTATTATGCGTTTGTGCGTGCAGAAAGGTATGTGTAAGTAATGATAACAAAAGATAGCTTTGCTGAGATCTCCCCGTACGATTTTTCTTCTGCGGTCTTTAAGGATATTGCGAAAAAATGGATGCTGATAGGTACTCCCGACACTAAAAAGGGAAGAGTCAACGCAATGACGGCAAGCTGGGGCGGAGTAGGCATAATATGGAATAAGCCGTACGCGGTCTGCTTCATACGCCCGCAGAGATACAGCTTCGATCTTGCAGAGAAGTGCGATAAAATAGCACTTTCATTTCTTGCAGATGCAGAGAATTCACGTGAAATATATAATATCTGCGGTACGAAAAGCGGAAGAGATACGGATAAAATAAAAGAAACCGGACTTTCGCCTATCGACTTTGACGGTGCGGTAGGATTTGCAGAGGCGGAAACTGTTATTGTAGGTAAAAAGATATACGCGGATATGATAAAGCCCGAATGCTTCCTCGATGAGTCGATTATAGAAAAAAGTTACCCGGGCAAGGATTTTCATAAAATATATCTTTGCGAAATTGAAAAAATATATGTCAGAAAATAAGGAATCACGGTAAAATGGGACGTAATTTAAAGAAATATCTTGAGGCGGGAAAGATCGCCAATACCCACGGAGTGCGTGGCGACGTAATTATAGACAGTATGTGCGACAGCCCGAAGATCCTCGCGGGAATAAAAACTCTCTATATAAAGCAGCAGGGAGAATATAAGGCTATGAAGGTGGCACGCTCTGCCGTGCACGCGGGAAGAGTGCTTACTAAATTTGTAGGTATCGAAACGCTCGACGAGGTCCTTGCATATAAGGGTAAGACTGTGTACGCGGCAAGAGAGGACCTTGCGATAGACGAGGATTCTGTATTTATAGCCGACCTTATCGGACTTTCCGCGTACAGATCGGATAACAAGGAGCTTATAGGTAAGCTTACCGACGTTGTAAATTACGGATATAACGATATTCTTGAGATAGACTGCGGAGAGGGCAGAAAGGTGCTCGTTCCTAATCTTGATCAGTTCGTTGAGAAAATATCACTTGATGAAGGAATTTTCATAATACCCGTGGAGGGACTTCTCGAATGACATTTGACGTAATGACACTTTTTCCCGAGCTTATAGATAATATTACATCGGAAAGCATAATCGGAAGAGCAAGAAAATCTGGTGCGATCACCGTGCGTACACACAATATACGCGACTATTCGCAGGACAAGCACCGAAAGGTCGACGATACACCGTACGGCGGCGGAATGGGAATGCTTATGGCGGCACCTCCGATATACAGATGCTATAAGGACGTAAGATCAAAGCAAAAGGGCAGCTCTGTGTGCGTGTTTATGTCCGCGCAGGGCAGAGTGCTCGATCAGAAAAAAGCCCTTGAGCTTTCAAAATATGATAATATAACCATACTTTGCGGACACTACGAGGGAGTAGACCGCAGAATAGTTGACGAGATAGTTGACGATGAAATATCGATAGGCGACTACGTGCTCACGGGCGGAGAGCTTCCCGCTTGTATACTTATAGACGTTGTTTCGAGAATGTGCGAGGGCGTGCTCTCGGCTGACGAGTGCTTTGAAAACGAAAGCATTATAGGCGGAGTGCTTGAATATCCGCAGTATACAAGACCCGAGGAGTTCAACGGAAGAAAAGTTCCCGAGGTGCTTCTCAGCGGCGATCATAAAAAGATCGAAAAATGGCGCAGAGAAGAGGCGCTGAAGCTTACAGCGCAAAACCGTCCCGATCTTTTGTGATGCGGATGTCCTATAGAAAATAACAATGAATTTTACAGAAAGGAGCGGATCTTGAGTTTGGAAAAGAATTATAAATTTGAAGAGATAAATCCGGTCCCTACGGAAAGTATAAGAATAAATCCGATGTTTAACGAGCTTGATTCGGACGAGGATAAGAAAAAAGAAGAATTCGATATGCTAAGGCCCGAGATACCTACGGGCAAAAGGGAGAATGAGTATCGCTCTGACTTTGATTCGGATGTCGGATACCACGAGGAAGAAAATACAGAGCTTGATTACTCGGAAGACGAGCTTTACGAGGACGAAGAAGATCTGCCTGACGAGGACGAAGAAGATGGCGACGATGCTTCTGACGAAAATGAAGAAGCAGATGATCTGCCCGAAGAAATAGACGTAGAGGAGCTCGCAAAATCGGGCGACCGCTATGCCGCAGGATATCAGCTTATAGGTAAACGCCCGAATGACTTCCGCTCAAAGCATAAGGGTCTCTTCAAGCGCGAGGGCAGCTTTATTATGCGGCTTGTGGATAAGCTCGTTGCAAAAATATATAATAAAACGCAAAACGGACTTTTGGGCGACTTTTTCACATCGTACGACAGACTTGACGAAGAATGTGAGAAATCGGCGATACTCTCCTGCCCGTCAAAGGTAAGCTCGCTTGTAAAAAAGAAGCGTAAAACAAAGGTAAAGGAAAAGATAATCGTTGACGATATAACGGGCGAAGAGGTTGCCAAAATACGCGAAAAATCGAATAAAAAGAGATCTCCGCTCAAAAAGACAGTCGATATGCTTGAAAAGAGCGTGCTTCTCAATTCACTTGAACGCTTCTTGTCGATCCTTCTGTATCTTCCGATGGCAACTTACGGAGCACTGCTTCTCTCGGCAGGTATAACGACAATCCTTGTTCAGTCGGCAAAGGGATTCTGGTTTCCCGAAACCTTCAGCGTGCTCTGTCTGATACTCGGCGTTGCGTATACCCTTGTTGCGATGATAACGATATTTGCGGGCGATACCACGCTTGCACACTATCTTTGCGAGAGCAGGATAGGAAGCTTTATCTTGGTTTCGGTTTTCGGTCTCTTCAAAAAAAATATAGATACCGAAAAAAAGGTTCCGAAATACAGATTCTGGGCATTTCTTCTCGGAGTCGGAATAGGAGCGCTTTCGTCGGTCGTTTCGGCTGTAAGTATATTTATCGTCATTGCAACTCTGGTAGTTGCGGCGGGAATTGCAAATAATCCGGAAAGCGGAGTAGTTATAGTAACCTTTATGCTCCCCTTTGCTCCGGTTTTGACAAATGGACGTAATTATATGTATCTGCTAATATTCTACGTCTTTCTTGCGTGGATATTCAAGCTTGTGCGCAGACAGCGCAGAGCAAAGATTGGCTCGCTTGACGGATGGGTGCTTCTCTTTGCACTCTTCGTTTTTGTCACGGCTATAGTGTCTGTGGACCGTAGCGAGGCATTTTATCACGCTCTGTCGCTCGTAATACCGATGATCGCATTTTTCCTTGCAACGAATCTCCTTAATTCGCGCGTGTGGCTTGCAAGAGCGGCAAGCGCAATGATGCTTTCGGGATTTGTCGTTGCCGCATACGGAATATATGAATGGGTAATGCAGGGCATAAAGGACTCGTGGAATTTCGAAAAGCTTCTTGATAATAATATAAATTCGATGATGGGAACACCCGAAACTCTGTCGGCATATCTGCTCGTAATATTCTGCTTTGCACTTTCGGGCGTATCGCAAAAGAATACGAGAGGAATAAGACTTCTTTCGGCAAGTATTATGCTTCCCGTTATAGCGTGTGTAATTTTCACAATGGATATCTTCGCGTGGATGGTTCTTGTTGCCTGCATTATGATCTATCTGCTGATAAGATCGAAGAAGAATGCGGCATCGACCTTTGCGGTTTTGGCGATGATACTTTTTGTACTTTACCTTGTTTCCGATATACTCCCCGGCTATCTTACGGGAATTGCGGGAGAAAATATTACGGGCAGATTAGAGGTAATGCACGTTACGGTAAGTATGGTGGGTAAATATGCGGTAACGGGTATAGGTCTTGGCGAAACGGTATTTGAAAATATATATAATTCGCTTTCTCAGACAGGTGTTGTGTCTGTTTCGAACGGCGGAAACCTCCTTCTCGAAATACTTATACGCTTCGGAATAGTTGGTGTTCTGTTTATCATAGGTATTGTGATAATGGTATACAGACAGGCATTTTCAACGTATAAGACAGTGTCGGTGCGCAGATACGCTTCGGTTTACAGTATAGCATCGATTACCGCTTTTACTGCACTTCTGATGATATCGGGAATGAGTTATATATGGAAGGATTTTTCTATAGCATATACATTCTGGACGATCGCCGGATTTGTTTGCGCGGCAAGAAAGATAGCAGTTTTTGAAAATGCGGCTGTGTCGGAAAACAGCGCTCTGGATATAAAGGTCCCGATAAGTACTTTCAGAAAAAAGGTCAAAAAGACAAAATAATTAACCCGATCTCAGAGATCAAAACACTAAGTAAAGAAAGGTGTAAAAATAATTATGAACGGACAGCAAAATAATGAGTATGGTAATAATAATGCTCGTTCTGCCAAAAGAAGAAACGGCAAAAGAATGAATCTGGTCGACTGGATACTTGTGCTCGTGGTTCTTGCTTCGGTCGGAGTATTCGTATATTTCGCGTTTTTCTCGGAGCTTGATATTTTCGGATCAAAGGAAGAAAAGGTCTCCGTACAGTATACCGTAAGAGTTGAAAAGGTCAATGCGGAAATGCTCGGTGTAGAAATTGATGGAGAGAGCGGATCACTCGTCTGCGACTTTATAGATACGAAGGACAGAGTTTACGACTGCGACAGCGGTAAGGCTATAGGCAGAGTTACGTCTGTCAAGTACGAAAGCTCGTATGAGCCGACGGGTGCGGTCGATCAGAACGGCAATCTCGTATATGCAAAATATCCGGGACATATAGATATAGTAATAACGGTAAGCGGAAGCGGCAGCCTTTCGGACGGTATATATAGTATAAACGGATATGAGATAAGAGTCGGATCTGATATCGAGTTCAGAACAGAGGGCTATACCGCACTTGGAAAGTGTGTAAGCGTTGCGGGAAAGGAGATAGCGGAAAATGACAACTAATGAGAATAAGACAAGATTTAATATGATAGATTTTATTATCATAATGGTCGTTATTGCCTGCGTGATCGGAACCGTGTTTCGCTCGGCTATACTTGACAGACTCAGCTTTTCTTCAAGTGCTGACAGCGCAAGGATAAGCTTTTGCGCTGAAAACCTTACAGAGGATGAGATCGCGATGCTGAAGGCAGGAGATACGCTCACTCTTTCGGAAAAGGAATTCGGCGTTGTAAAATCTCTGACTAAAAATGCACAGACCGTTATAGTAAAGTCGGACGACGGCAGTGAATTTGTTGAAGCTGTGGATAATATGCACTATACTTTGACCGGTGAAATAGAAATAAGCGGCGATAATACGGAAAAAGGCTTCTTTTTTGACTCCGATATACATATAGGAGTGGGTAAAGTGCTTAATCTGAAGAGCCAAAATTGCGATATTTCTATTGTTATTACCAAAATAATAGAAAATGAAGGTTAATATTGCTAAAAACTATTGATTTTGAGAAATTGATGTGATATACTAAAGATAATGTAGAAAGGAATGGTATGTAAGATGATCTCTCGCGATGCAAAAATAGTAAATACGATCGGGCTTCACGCTCGTCCTGCGACGTTTTTTATTCAGAAAGCAAATTCTTTTAAATCTTCTATATGGGTTGAAAAGGGAGACTGCCGCGTAAATGCGAAGAGTCTTCTCGGCGTACTTTCTCTCGGAATAGTAAAAGATACCGTTATTACAATTATCGCCGACGGACCGGATGAAGAAGCAGCACTTGATGGACTTTGTTCTCTTATAAGCAGCGGATTCAGCGACTAAGAATTTCGGGCAAAACAATCTTAAGACAGGCAGACCGCAGTTTATGTGGTTTGCCTTTTTTAAATTGTGTTAATAAAATAACGCACAAATGCAGTATACGACCCGGAGTACGCAGTATCTCTCTGCAGGGGAGTGTGCATAATATAAAACAGAGTTTGTACAGATATATGAAAGATAAAAATATTCTTGATA
This sequence comes from Clostridia bacterium, assembly GCA_017532425.1. Classification (GTDB taxonomy): domain Bacteria; phylum Bacillota; class Clostridia; order Oscillospirales; family CAG-272; genus SIG672. The sequence continues at coordinate 17,456 of JAFXJH010000070.1, forward strand.
CTTTAAGAGAAAAAGCAAACAGATTGCCTCTGTCACCGGGTGTCTATATAATGTATAACGAGCTCGGTAAGGTCATATACGTCGGTAAATCAAAGGCTCTGAAAAACAGGGTGTCGCAGTATTTTAACGAGTCGCCAAAGGATATAAAAACGTCAAAAATGGTGGGCGACGTAAGAAACTTCGACTTTATGCTTACCGATACCGAAATAGAGGCACTTACGCTTGAAAATAAGCTGATAAAGCTCTATCAGCCCAAATATAATATACTTTTGAAGGATAATAAAAACTATCCGTATATCAAGGTGACCGTAAACGAGCAGTATCCGCGAGTGCTCTTCACAAGAAAAAGACTTGCGGACGGAGCAAAATACTTCGGACCGTATTCGGGTGCGGGTAAGGCGATGTCTATAATAAAGACAACGGAAAGAGCCTTCGCACTTCCGCAGTGTAAGCTGAAATTTCCGCAGGATATCGGAAAAAGCCGCCCGTGTATATATGCACAGATAGGGCAGTGCTGCGCTCCGTGCACGGGTAAGGTGACAGAAGAGGAATATAAGGCACGCTTTTCGGACGTTATGACATTTCTCCGCGGCTCTTATAATGACGTGAAAAAATCGCTCACCGATCAGATGATGTATGCGTCGGATAATCTGATGTTTGAAACGGCGGCTTTGATGCGCGACCGTATAAAAACGCTTGAGCTTCTTTGGCAAAAGCAGAAGATACTCACCTCTCCCGACTCGGAATATGATATCGTGGCGATATACAGAAGCGAATCCTGCTCCTGCCTTGCACTCTACTACGTACGCTCGGGCGCGGTAATAGATTCGGATAATTTCGTCTTTTCGGCGGAAAAGATAACCGATAATACCGAAATTATTTCCTTCCTTTGCGAGATGTATTCTCATAGAGAATATATTCCGTCAACTATAGTATCGGGTATAGATTTCGATGAAGAGCAGATCTCGATGTTCTGTGATTATATCAAGCAGACGTCGGGCGTTAACGTGAAGATGAAGATACCGCAAAGAGGTGAGCTGAAAAGCCTGTGCGAAATGGTTCAGTCAAACGCACAGCTTCACGCAGTTCAGTATCTTGCGGATAACGAAAAGGATAATAGCGTGCTTATTAAGCTTGCGCAGATGCTATCGCTCGAGGTAGTTCCCGAAAATATAGAATCGATAGATATTTCAAACTACGGAGACGAAAATATTACGGCGGGAATAATTTCGCTGAAAAATGCACGCTTTAATAAAAAAGGCTATAGAACCTATAAGATACGCACGACAGACGTGCAGGATGACTATCTTTCGATGTGCGAGGCACTTGAAAGAAGAATAGCTCATCAGGACGAGCAGCCTCTGCCCGACCTTTTCCTGCTTGATGGAGGTAAGGGACACGTTTCGGTGGTCAAAAATCTCTTTGAACGACTCGGTGTTTACACTCCCGTTTTCGGAATGGTGAAGGATGAATTCCATAAAACGAGAACGCTTACGGACGGTGAAAACGAGATAAGCATAGCAAAAGAGCAGTCGGTCTTTATGCTGATATATAAAATCCAAGAAGAGGTCCATCGCTTTACAATATCGAGAATGCAGAAGGCGAAGAGTAAAAAGCTTACGAGATCGTCTCTTGAAAATATTCCGGGCATAGGACAGAAGAAAGCGGCAATACTTCTGGCGCATTTCAAAACGCTTACCGCTCTTAAAGGCGCTTCGCGGGATGAGATCGCAGAGGTTAAGGGCGTTTCGGCTAAAGATGCGGAAAATATACGGAACTATTTTGATAATAAATAAATTCATTTTTAAGTAAAGTTTCTTGGCGGGTTTTGGGGCAAAACCGATGGCTTCGCCATCGCTTGGCAGTTTTGCTGTCGCAAACTGCGCTCTTCGGATTTAGTTTTATTTAATTTTTAACAAAAGTTTTTGAAAGGGAATGGGAAAACTTTTTACAAAAAGTTTTCCCGAAAAAAAAGAAAAAAATGAGAATTATAACAGGAAGTGCAAGAGGCACAAGACTTGAAACACTTGAGGGTGAGGATATCACAAGACCGACGGTCGAGAGAGTAAAAGAAGCAATATTCAGTATGATAAACTTCGAGCTTGAGGGCAGAAACGTGCTTGACCTTTTCGGCGGAAGCGGACAGATGGCACTTGAAGCGCTGTCGAGAGGAGCAAAATCGGCTACGATATGCGACTCAAACAGAGATGCGGTTGCGGTGATAAAGCGTAACGCGCAGAAGACAAAGCTGTATGAAAAAACGAAAATACTTTCAAGCGACTATAAGGCGGTAATAAACGGATGCCGTACGGGCGAAAAGTTCGGTATAGTTTTTCTCGATCCTCCGTATGGAGAATACGAAATGATGACAGACGCGCTTGATAGAATACTGAGAATGAATATTCTGTCGGAAAACGCGGTCGTTATATGCGAAAGTAACAGAAAAGAACCGATAGAGATAGAAGGTCTTAGAGTAAGAAGATTTTCAAGATACGGAAAGGTGTTTATAACAGTTCTTACAAATGCTCCTGAGGATCCCGACGAGGAATAAAAGAAATCTGTAAAATACAGAGGAAATAAAAATGGATAGTATGAGAAGAGCACTTGCAAATTGGCGTAAAATGATAGCCGTTCAGCAGGATGCGGATTTCAGTGATCGGTCGGTCAGAAAAAACATTGAAAATATCGAGAAAAATGCCGAAAAAGCGCTTTCGCTTTTCAAAAGAGACGATCCGGATTCGCTTTTTCTTGATGCCAAGCCGACGATAACGCGACAGATGAGACATGAATACGCTTATATCGCTCAGATCGCAAAGGCGTGGGGCTCGTGCGGAACAAAATACTATCAGGACGAAAAGACACTTGAAATAATTATCTATAGTCTTGAATATATGAACGAAAACAGATACGGTCAGAAGGAGCTTGACGGCAACGGATGGAAGAGCGTGAAAAGCTTCAACTGGTACGATTGGGAGATCGGAGTGCCGGTAAATCTTATCGATACGCTTGTAATTCTCGGAGATAGGGTTCCGCTTGAGAATCGGACAAGATATCTCAAGGTGTTTGATACAAGAGTTCCTATCCCGCGTGATTACGGATCGAACAAGATACATTTCGAAATGCTTATAGTAGGCTCGGCACTTCTTCAGGGTGACGAGGAAAAAATCTACACGGCAATAAAGGCGTGCGAGGATACAAACGTCTACGTCGACGGATGGAAGAATGACGGTCAGGGCTTTTATACAGACGGCTCGTATATTTTCCATACGAGACACCCGATGAACGCGACCTACGGAATCGGTCATCTTCGCGCGTGTACGAGTATCTGCAGAGTATTCGAGGGAACGAAATTCGCTGATCCGCTGCTCGAGAAAAAGCTGTGCGATTGGTCGGTAAATTCTTTTATACCGTTTATATCCAAAACTCTCGTTACACGAGCTGTTCTCGGTCGCCATCCCGAGAACACAAGAAGCGGACTCGGGATACTCGCATCTGTGGCGGAGATCGCCTGCATAGCAGATGAACGTAACAGAAACGAGCTTCTTCGTCATATCAAACGAAACCTTTCTGCAAATCCCGAGCTGAAAAATGAAGAAAATCTTGTGAACTTCTATTCGGGACTTTCGCCTGACGCGGCAAAGCTCGTGAAGAATACAATGAACGATGATAGCTTTGATGCGGGCGAGTATAATATTAATAAGGTCTTCTATAATGAAGACAGAGTAATGCACCATAATGCAGATGTGTCATATTCGCTCTCGATGTCTTCTTCGCGTATATATAATTATGAATGTATAAACAACGAAAATATGACAGGTTGGTATCTCGGTGACGGAATGCTCATTACATATGCAGAAGATTTCTATGCATATTCTGACGATTGGAATGATACTAACCCATACCGCATACCGGGAACTACGGTAGATAACAGAGAAAGACAGCTTATTTCAGTAGCACAGGGTAACGAATATCTCAGCTCGCAGGATTTCGTGGGCGGAATAAGCGACGGAATCAGCGGAGCGGCGGCGATGCGACTTGAAAGCTATCACGGAAACGGCGAGATAGTATGTACAAGATACTATAAGCCGGACGGTTCGTACGGTAGAGCACCGGAAAAGCGTGACTGCACGCTTCTCGCAAGAAAAGCATGGTTCTTTAACGGAAAGAACGCACTTTGCCTCGGATGTGATATTAACGCACACGACGATGCGGAGGTGCTTACCGTAATCGACAGCAGAAGAACTAATAAGACAGTTAAAACGCTTGACGGAAAGGCTATAGAGGTTACGGAAGATGACCGTAAGATAACAGATGGCTCAAGAGGACTTTACCTTGAAGGCTTCGGCGGATATTATTTCCCAGCGGATATGGAGATCACTCTTTCAAAGGGCGGACTCCAAAAGGAGTTTACCGAGATCGTTATACAGCACGGAAAAAATCCCGAAAACGGAGAATATGCTTACGCAATTCTGCCTACGCTTACACTTGAGGAAACGAAAGCTTTCGCAAGTGCGCCTGATTTTGAAATTCTCGCAAATAATAAGGACGTTCAGGCTGTTTCATATAATAATGGCAAGAAAATGTATGTTTTCTGGAGCGCAGTAAGCTTCGACGGTATCGAGGTCTCCGCACCGATGATGGTAATGCTTTCGGAAAATAAGCTTTACGCCTGCGATCCGACACAGAAGACAGATAGCGAGTCGGTAAAGCTCGGCGGTAAAGAATATATATTTGATTTTACTGATAAATACGGAAAAACGCTCGAAATTGAGCTTTGATCTGAAACTAAAACATACTTCAGTATATTTAAAATTATAAAATACGGAGGTACTATATTATGAAAGACATTCAGATGTCACTTAATAATTGGAACAGAATGCTGACAATTCAGTCGGATGCGGATATTTTTGCATACGATGATGCCGAGGTGCTTACCGTTGTAGATAACAGAAGAACAAATAAAGCTGATAAAATATTTACTTTGTACGGAGAGTGAGGAATATTATGTACGAGATACTTTCAGGCAATACTCCAGAAAAGTGGGAGCAGATAAAAACGCATCCGTTCTATGAAAAAGATCGCGCGATGCTTATAAGCGAGGGTGAAAAATATTTAAAAAATCCGCCCGAGGTACTGCTTTGGTCTGATTACTCACGTTTTATGCGTGACGGCGACAGAAAGTGCTACGAAAAAGGATATTTTGACAGACGCAGAAGGGTAGCGTATCTTGCAATACTCACAAAGCTGTATGGAGATAAATATCTTGACGCGCTCTGCAATACGATGTGGCTTATAATGGATGAGTCAACGTGGGTAGTTCCTGCGCATATGTCAAATATGCTTGGCGATGCCGAGAAGAGAATCACACATCTTGATCTTTTCTCAACAGAAACAGGCGCACTTCTTGCAGAGACCTATCATGTTCTTAAAGATGTTCTTCCCGCGCAGGTATCCGAGCGACTCATTTCTATGGTTAAAGAAAGAGTTATCGACCCCTTTTTCAGATATCACTACTGGTGGATGAACGGTGAAAATAACTGGGCTTCCGTTTGTATATCGCAGATAGCTCTTTGTATTATGTATATCGGAACTTCAGAAGATTTCAGACGCGCTGAGCCCGAATTCAATCATGTAATGAATCTCTTCCTATCATCATACGGTGAAGACGGATGCTGTCTTGAAGGACTTGATTATTGGTCGTATGGCTTCGGAACATTTCTTAACTATGCGGACGCTGTAAAGAATTATACTTCAAACGAAAACTGTCTTAACCGATTTGAAAACGCACTGCCTGCCGAAAAAAGAGAAAAGGCACATAATGTGCAGACTGGCGTTATAGATTATTTCGTTCGCGATGACGTAAAGAAAGCGGCTGTCTTTGCAAGTGCTATGAGGCTTAACGGCGATTATGCGGTATGTTTTTCGGATGCGTATGATAAATACAGCTATCCGAGAAGCCATTTTTACATAATAAATAAGCATTATCCGGGTCTTCTTGAATACCCAAAAAGTTCTCTCTCTAAGCAAAGTATAAGTGCGGGCAGCCATAATATCATAAGATATTTTCTGTGGAGCGATCCCGATGCTGAGTACGGTGGTAAAATCAAGAACAACACTTTATATTATGAAGAAGGACAGTGGTTTATAAGAAACTGTGAAAAATATTCGATAGCCGCAAAGGGCGGTCATAATAACGAGCCGCATAATCATAATGATATCGGAACATTTATGATAACAACGCCAGAGGAAATTGTGCTCTGCGATACGGGAAGCGGCGAATATACACGTCAGTACTTTGATAACAGATACAGATATGACTTTCTTGTAAATTCGTCAAGAGGACATAGCCTCCCTATTATAAACGGAAGCTATCAAAGCTTCGGAACACCCAAGGCAGTGGTGCTTGAGCATACGGATGACACATTTGAAGTTAATATCACAAGCAGCTATAAAGATCCTACGCTGAAAAGCCTTTGCAGAAGATATGAATGCTATGACGGTAAAATTACACTTACTGACAGCTTTGAATTTTCTATGAAGCCTGAATCCGTAGTAGAAAGATTTGTAAGCTTCACAGAACCGAAAAAGGAAAACGGAAATATATTCGTAGGAAAAAATACGCAGATTCTTTTTGATGAAAAAGCTTTTGACGCTTCGATAAGCTCTGAAGTGTACAGCGGACACGGAGGTTCAACCGCGAAGCTCTTCTTTATAGACTTTAAGCATAAAGATCCGTCAGAAAAGGAAAAATTAGTATTTGAAATTATAATTTTATAAAAAAATACGGAGGTCTAATATTATGAAAGACATTCAAATGGCACTTAACAATTGGCGCAGAATGATAACCATTCAGCCGGATGCAGATCTTAACGATCCTGCGGTCAAGAAAAATATTGCCAATATTGAAAGAAATGCCGAAAACGCACTTTCAATATTCAAGCGTGATAATCCCGATTCGCTTTTCCTTGACTCGAAACCCGAAACGTCGAACCATATGACAAGAGAGTTCAGCTATATAATGCAGATAGCAAAGGCTTGGGGCTCGTACGGAACGAAGTATTATCATGATGAAAATATCCTTGAGACTGTTATCTATTGCCTTGAATATATGAACGCTAACAGATACGGTCAGAAGGAAATAGACGGTACCGGATGGAGAAATATGCGTCTCTTTAACTGGCACGACTGGGAGATCGGTACCCCCGAGCATATTATAAATACGCTTGTAATGCTCGGAGATAAGGTTTCCATTGAGGACAGATCGAGATATCTTAAGGTCTTTGATTTCAGAGTTCCCCTTCCGAGAGACTACGCTTCGAATAAGATACATTATGAAAAGCTCGTAATAGGCTCGGCTCTTCTTCAGCATAACGAAGAAAAAATATACGCCGCAGTAAAAGAGTGCGAAAGCACGAATATCTACGTTGACGGATGGAAGAATGACGGACAGGGCTTCTATACCGACGGCTCGTACATTTTCCATACAAGACACCCGATGAATGCGACCTACGGAATAGCACACCTTCGCGCAAGCACGGCTGTATGCCTTGTTTTCAAGGGTACTAAATTTGCAGATCCCGTGCTTGAAGGTAAGCTTTACGATTGGTCGGTAAATTCCTTCGTGCCTTTCCTCTCAAAGACTCTCGTTACGCGCGCCGTGCTCGGACGCCATCCTTCGGGAACAAGAGGCGGTATCGGCATCGTTGCGGCTGTTGCTGAGGTTGCAAGCATAGCGGACGGAGAGCGCAGAAACGATCTCCTTCGCCACGTAAAGAGAAATCTTCTCGCAAATCCCGAAATGAAAAAAGAAGAAGTTATCACAAACTTCTACGCAGGACTTTCACCCGACGCGGCAAAGCTCGTAAAGAATGTAATGAACGACGATAGCTTTGAGGTGGGAGAATATAACCTCAATAAGGTCTTCTATAACGAAGAAAGAGTAATGCACCATAACTCGGGCGTTGCATACGCACTTGCGGTTTCTTCTTCGCGTATATATAATTATGAATGTATAAATCACGAAAATATGGACGGCTGGTATCTCGGAGACGGAATGCTCAGCGCATATGCAGATGATTTCTACGAATATTCGGACGGATGGTATGAGACCAACCCTTACCGCAGAGCGGGAACGACCGTTGATGACCGCGAAAGAGAAGTAATAACGATATCTCAGCAGAACGAGTATCTCAGCTCGCAGGATTTCGTAGGCGGAATAAGCGACGGAGTCAGCGGAGCAGCTGCAATGCGCCTTGAAAGCTATCACGGCGACGGAGAGCATATCTCAAAGAGATATTTCTCACCCGACGGAGCTTACGGCGGACCTCCCGCAAAGAGAGACTGCACACTTCTTGCAAGAAAAGCGTGGTTCTTTAACGGAAAGAACGCACTTTGCCTCGGAGCAGATATCTCTGCACACGACGATGCAAACGTGCTTACCGTGATCGATAGCAGAAAAGCAGGAAAAGACCTCAAGACTCTCGACGGAAAAGTAATAAATATTACGGATAAGGACGAGCTCCTTCCCGCGGGAACGAAGGGACTTTATTTCGAAGGCTTCGGCGGATACTGTTTCCCGAAGGCAATGAATATAACCGTTTCACTCGGCGGAAAAGAAAACGGATACGTAGAGATCGTCGCACAGCACGGAAAGAATCCCGAAAACGGCGAATATGCGTATGCAATTCTGCCTACGCTCACACTCGAGGAAACGAACGCCTTCGTAAGTACACCCGATTTTGAAATCCTTGCAAATAACAAGGACGTTCAGGCTGTTTCCTATAATAACGGCAAGAAGATGTATATTTTCTGGAGCGCGGTAAGCTTCGACGGTATTGAGGTCTCTGCACCTATGATGGTAATGCTTTCGGAAAATAAACTCTACGCCTGCGACCCGACAAGAAAGCTTACGTCCGCATTTGTTAAACTTGACGGAAAAGAATATACATTTGACTTTACAGATAAATACGGAGCAACTCTTTCTTGCGAGCTTTGATCTGATATGTCAATATAAAAACGCAAGATACGTTATTTCGTATCTTGCGTTTTGTCATTACAATATTATATCTTGAATTCTTCGATAAGCTCCGCCCAGATAAGGTTCATACCGAATCCTGGGTCTCTGGGCAGGTTAATAAATCCATCCTTAATAATATAGTTGTCAAATTCTACGCCCTCTGTCTCGTCGGGAACTCCCTCAATTGTCGGAATAAGATCGGGAAACGCCGCAGCGAGATGCGCACTCATATGAGTCTTGACCTTCAGCGGCCAGTTGTGCGGAGATCCGAATACACCGTACTCCTTGAGTCGGGGCATAATAGCACGCCACTGCGTGAGTCCGAATTCGACAGTGTCCATAAGAACTACGTCGATGAGCTTCTTTTGACAAAGCTCGTGAATGAGATCAATGTCGGGACGGAATTCACCGTCGGCGATAAGGGTGCTCGGGGAATGCTTGGCGAGAATTTCGCGAAGACGGGAAAATCCTTCGACGCTTTCAAGAAAAGGCTCTTCAAGCCAGTAGATGTTGAGATCCTTGCAGGCTTCCATAAATTTTTCGCAATCTTCAAGCGAGAATGCGTCGTTCGCATCTACGAGCAGACGTGCGGTGGGAAAATTTTTCTTGATCGCGTGCATTACCTCAATGTCGCGTCTGAGTCCCTCGTCGTGTTCCATCCACATACCGCCGCGTCCGACCTTGACCTTGAAGCTGCGGAAACCACAAACGTCCCAGTCGTACTGACAGTCACGTATGATAGCCTCAATTCCGCCGGGGCGTGAATCGGGAGAGATATCATTCATATATATAGCGCCGTCGTAGCAATCTATCTTTTCGGCAGGCTTGATGTCACGTCCGAGACAGAGTATGTCCACAACGGGTATGCCGAGAATTACGCCTGCAAGAGAGTGGAGGGCAGAGTCAAAGGCGTGCATATGCTTTACGGGCGTGAGTGAGCCTTTGTAAACGTCGAAGACTTCGCTTACCTTCTTATTTAATAAGAGATCCTTCTGGTCCTCTTTGCACCAGCCTTCAGACCAAGCGTATGCGCCTTTGTCCGTGTATATTTCGAGAATCTTGAATTCTCTTCCATAACGGTGCTCGGGTAAACGGGAGTTTTTTCCGTAAAGTCTCGGATATCTTGTGCGTGCGCGTCTTGTTACTACGCGTACGATCTTGTGTTCGGAAAGAATTTCATTGTAATTCATACTTTTTCCTCCTTGAGTGTTTTCCGAGGGAATTGCTATTTGAATACGTCGATTTTTTGAAACCAACACAGATATTATAGCTTTTAGGGAACTTGATGTCAATGTATATGGCAAAAAAACACAAAAAAGTACCCCGTGACACAGAAAAATACACATTTATGGATAAAAGCAAAAAAACTTGAAAAAAATTGAAAAAAGGTATTGACAAATGAAAATCGATATGCTATAATGCACAAGTCGCCTCGAGAGAGGGGCAAGCGCAGGGAAAGCGCGAGGGAATACCGAGAGGCTGACGAGTAGGCGGCAGGGATGCGAGACTGAAAGGAAGCGAAAGAAACTTAA
>JAFXJH010000071.1 GCA_017532425.1 Clostridia bacterium
AACCTTTTTGAAAAAAGGTTTTCCGACACCTTTCCAAAAACTTTACTAAAAAGAACAAACTTTTTTTAAGAAAAGTTTCTAAGAACTTCCCAAAAACTTTGCTGAAAGTTTTAATAAAGGTGCGTGCGCAATAAAAAATATATAAAAATGTATATTATTTGTAAAAATCCAAAAAAACTATTTACAAATTGCGACGGATATAGTAAAATAGTAAAAAATAATGTGTATAAATATATGGAGGTTTTATGGACGCTCAGCCTAAATATAAGAGAATACTGCTGAAGCTGTCGGGAGAAGCTCTCAGCGATGCTCCGCGCGGTATTCTTAACTTCGATAAGATAGAAGAGATCGGAAAAGTTATAAAGGAATGTCTTGATATAGGCGTTCAGGTCAGTATAGTTGTCGGAGGAGGTAATATTTGGCGCGGCAGACAAGGCGGAAAGATGGACCGTACAAGAGCCGACCATATGGGAATGCTCGCAACTACAATAAACTCTCTCGCAATTCAGGACGTGCTCGAGCAGCTCGGCATCGAGACAAGAGTTCTTACTGCAATAGAGATGAAGCAGTTTGCAGAGCCTTATATCAGAAATAAGGCGGTATCACACCTCGAAAAGGGAAGAGTAGTTATTTTCGGATGCGGAATCGGAAGTCCTTTCTTCTCGACAGATACGGCGGCGGCACTCCGCGCGGCAGAAATAGGCGCGGATATTATGCTCTTTGCAAAGAATATCGACGGTGTATATACGGCAGACCCGAAAAAGGATCCCGCTGCTAAGAAGCTCGACTCGATAGAATATATGGATATTTTAAGTAAGCATCTTACAGTTATCGATACTACGGCAACGTCCTTCTCAATGGATAACGATATACCGATCCTGCTCTTCGGACTTGACGATCCGAAAAATATCATAAGAGCGGTTACGGGTGAAGAGATCGGAACTATAGTAAGCGGTCATCACGCTGAATAATATAAAAATATAAAAGGAATTACATAAATACAGAAAGGATCTAATATATTATGAAACTGGATATCAAGGAATTCGAAGAAAAAATGAAAAAGAGCGTGTCTGTGTATGAGGAAAATCTTGCACAGGTAAGAGTAGGAAAGGCTTCTGCGGCAGTGCTTCAGAAGGTAACCGTTGACTACTACGGAACAGCAACACCCATTAAGGATATAGCGCAGATAAAGGCAACAGATGCACATACACTTACCATTCAGCCTTGGGATATGAGTATGCTTAAAATGGTTGAAAAGGCAATTCTTGCGGCAAACCTCGGAATGACTCCTCAGAATGACGGTAAGGTCATCAGACTTGTTTTCCCGCAGCTCACAGAGGACAGACGTAAAGAGCTTTCCAAGCAGGTAAACAAGATGGGCGACGATGCAAAGGTTGCTCTTCGTAATATCAGACGTGAAGCCAACGACAAGTGCAAGGCACTCAAGAAGGACGGTTCAATGACAGAGGATGAACAGAAGGCGTCTGAAAAGTCGGTTCAGGATCTTACAGATAAGTATATCAAAAATATTGATAACATTACTGCCGATAAGGTTAAAGACATAATGTCCCTCTGATAAAAAGCGAAAAAATACCAAGGGGAGGAGAGCTTTTGCGCATCCTCCCCGTTTAAACAAATATAATGATTTTTCACAAGGAATCAAAAAATGGCAAATTTGAAGAATAGCGAGAATAATATTCCTGAAAAAATATGCGAAAAAATAAAGCATATCGCTTTCATAATGGACGGAAACGGAAGATGGGCGCAAAAAAGACTGCTTCCGAGAAGTCAGGGTCACGTCGCAGGTTTGAAGACCTTTACCGAGATCGTAAAATATTGCTTTAAGCTCGGGATCGCAAATGTCACGGTCTACGCATTTTCCACAGAAAACTGGAACAGAAGCGAGGAAGAGGTTTCCGCTCTTATGGGGCTTCTTGAAAAAAATATCGACGAAAACGCCGATGAGCTTATAGAAAACGGCATAAGAATAATTTTTCTCGGAGATAAGACACCGCTCAGTAAGACTCTTGCCGAAAAGATGAAAAGACTTGAGGAAAGATCGTCACACAATAAGGGAATACTGAACGTTGCGGTGAATTACGGAGCGCGTGACGAGATAGTAAATGCGGTAAACGCTCTTATTTCGGAAAATAAAACGGCAGTTACAGCAGAGGATATAAGCGAGCATCTTTATACGAAAAATTCGCCCGACCCCGACCTTATAGTGAGAACCGCGGGCGAAAAACGCCTTTCAAATTTTCTTTTGTGGCAGGCGGCGTACTCGGAATTCTACTACAGCGATAAGCTTTGGCCCGATTTTACTCCGGCTGACGTCGACCTCGCACTTGAGAATTTTATGTCGCGTCACCGCAAATACGGCGGATATTAATAAATTAAGCCGAATAACTTGTATTTGATATATCATAATTTAACGGATATACTCCGCTAAATAAAAATATTTGGAGACAGATATGAAAACCAGAATAATTACGGCTGCGGTACTTCTTTGTATTCTCGCACCAATACATATTTTTTCACACACCTTTGTTTACGTAGTTTTCGCGGCTGTGCTTGCACTTGTTGCAACGTATGAGCTGCTCGGATGTATGCGTCTTGTGGGCAAAGTAAAGCTTACACTCGCATCTATGATATATTCGGTGCTGACGGTATCGCTTACGCGCGTGTCCGAAGAAGCAAACGGATTTATGAAGATATTTGCCTGCATGACCTTCGTTTATATCTTTATTCTGCTTACCTTCTCACTCTTTGAGAGTGAAAAGCAGAGAGAAAAGCTTCCCGAAATTATGATGGCGGCGGCAACAGTGATATATATCACCTTTGGATTTGCATCCTTTGTGACGGTAAGAGACCTTGCAAACGGCACGCTCCTTTTCCCGCTTGCATATATCGCGGCGTGGGTATCGGATACGGGTGCATATTTTGCAGGCGTTAAATTCGGTAAGAGAAAGCTTATTCCCGAAATCAGCCCCAAAAAGACGGTAGAAGGCTTTATCGGCGGACTTTGCTCGTGCGTCGCCGTATTTATGATATACGCGGGATGCGTACATATCTTTGCCAAGGAGCTCAGCCCGAACTATATATGGGTTTTCCTCTGCGCGGTTATTCTTTGCATCGCTTCGGTCATAGGCGACCTTATCGCTTCGATGATAAAGAGAAGATATCATATCAAGGACTACAGCCACCTTTTCCCCGGACACGGTGGCGTGCTTGACCGCTTTGACAGTATAATAGCAACAACTGCGGGACTTTTCGTGCTTTCGAGCATAATGCCCCTCTTTTATTGATAATATTTAAGATTATGAAGACAGAAAATAAAAAAATAGCCATTCTCGGCTCGTCGGGCTCGATAGGTAAGCAGGCGATAGATATCGCAAAGCGATATTTTCTGAACGTCGAGGCTCTTGCCGTGAACTCGGACGTTAAAACGCTTGAAGCACAAATAAGAGAGCTTTCGCCGAAATACGTTTCGGTGGTAGACGAAAAAGCGGCACGTGAGCTTGCCGTCGCGGTGGCGGATACACCCACGAAAATATTTGCGGGTAAGGATGCTTCCTGTGAAATGATAACGCATCTTGAGTGCGATACCGTGCTTAACTCGGTAGTTGGCACGGCAGGACTTCTTCCGACGCTCACTGCTGTCGAGTGTAAGAAAAATATAGCACTTGCAAACAAAGAGACCCTGGTTACGGCAGGTGAGCTTGTTATGGGTAAGATACGCGAAAAGGGCGTATCTTTGCTTCCTGTTGACAGCGAGCACTGTGCGATCCATCAGTGCCTGCGCTCGGGAAAGAAAAACGAGGTGGCAAAGCTTATACTTACAGCCTCGGGCGGACCCTTTTTCGGAAAGAGCAGAGAAGAGCTTGCAGGTGTTACGGTGAGCGATGCGCTAAGCCACCCGACCTGGAGTATGGGTAAAAAGATCACGATAGACAGCGCAACTCTTATGAATAAAGGCTTTGAGGTTATCGAAGCGGCACACCTTTTTGATATGAGTACATCCGATATAGACGTGGTCGTTCACCGCGAGAGCGTGGTGCACTCGATGGTAGCGTACAGAGATGGGTCGGTGATAGCGCAGATGGGCGTTCCCGATATGCGTACCTGTATATCGTATGCGCTTTTTGATACACAGCATATGCAGGGTGTGTCACAGTTTCCAGATTTTGCAAAAATAGCAAAGCTGACCTTCGCGTCTCCCGATGAAAAGACCTTTACGCTTTTACCGCTTGCACGCTATGCCTTTGAGTCGGGCGGTACACTTGCCGCAATACTTAACGCCGCAAACGACAGAGCTGTCGATCTTTTCCTTAAAAATAAAATAAAATTTACCGATATTATGGATTTGGTAAACGAAACTGTGCATAAATATAGTAAAAGTAAGGATAGACTCGCATATCACGGAAAAGCTCCGACGATAGACGAGATATCACAGTCGGCACTCGAGGCTGAAAATTATCTGCTTGAGCTTGCCGAAGTTAAATAAGAACGGAGAACTTAATTTGAATATAATTTTTGCGATTCTGATTTTTGGATTTTTGATTTTCATTCACGAGCTCGGACACTATCTTTTTGCCCGTAAATTCAACGTAGAGATCGAGGAATTCTCGATAGGAATGGGTCCGAAGCTCTTCTCAAAAGTGTCGAAGAAGACGGGGATACTTTATTCGCTGAGACTTTTCCCGATAGGCGGATACGTAAGTATGAACGGCGAGGATAGCGAATCAGAGAGTGAAAACGCGTTCGGCAATAAGCCCGTGTGGCAGAGAATAATAATTACCGCGGCGGGCGGAGTGATAAATATTATAGTCGGAATTCTCGTTATGTGTATATTCGTGGCGTGCTCTCCACAGCTTGGAAGCACGGTGGTCGCACAGTTTAACGAGGATGCACTTTCGGCACAGTACGGTCTTGAAATAAACGACCAAATAATAAAAGTAAACTCAACGAGAGTCTACAGCTCGACAGAGCTTCTCTACGAGATAATGCACGACGGTACAGAGCCGATCGACCTTACCGTTATAAGAGACGGCGAAGAGATAATTCTGCGCGACGTGCAGTTCGGAACGGACGATTCCGAGGGAATAGTAGTCGGAAATCCCGACTTTATGGTGTACGGACTTGAAAAGAACTTCAAAAACGTGGCTTATCAGTCGTTCGGATATTCGGGGCTTGCGATAAGACAGGTATGGGAGTCGCTTTGGGACCTTATTACGGGTAAATACGGAATAAACGAGCTTTCCGGTCCGGTCGGCACAACCGAAGTCATAGGAGAAGCGGCAAAGCAGGGCTTTATATACGTTATATACCTTGCGGCACTTATATCGGTCAATCTCGGAATACTCAATCTGCTTCCCATTCCCGCACTTGACGGAGGACGAATAGTATTTCTCATCGTAGAGGCAATAAGAAAGAAGAAGCTTCCGAACAATATCGAGGCGAAGATACATTACGTAGGTATCGTACTTCTTATGATGCTTATGCTGATAGTTACCTGCAAGGACGTAATAAATCTTTTTAAATAAACGGAGAAACTGTTTTGGAAAATTATCGATATAACCTTTTCAGAAGAAGGACGGATAAAATAAAAGTCGGAAAGCTGTATATTGGCGGAGATTCTCCGATAAGCGTGCAGTCTATGACAAACACCCCGACAGAGGATTTTGAGGCAACGCTTGCTCAGGTGCGCGCACTTGAGGACGTTGGCTGCGATATAGTCCGTATGGCGATACCGAGCCTTGAGGCTGTGAGGACAATATATAATCTGAAGGTCGCGGGAGTAAAGAGCGCACTTGTCGCCGATATCCATTTCGATTACCGGCTTGCACTCGAATCGGCAGAGGCGGGAATCGATAAAATAAGAATAAATCCGGGAAATATCGGCGAAAACGCAAAAATAAAGGCGGTTGCCGATAAATGCGCATCGCTTAATATTCCGATAAGAATAGGGGTAAACAGCGGCTCGGTCGATAAGAAGATACTTGCAAAGCACGGAGGCGCAACGGCAGAGGCACTTGCCGAAAGCGCACTTGAGAATATCGCACTGCTCGAGCAGTATGATTTTAACAAAATAATAGTAGCTGTAAAATCATCGGACGTGCGAAGAATGATACAGGCAAACAGAATAGTCGCGGAAAGCTGCTCTTATCCTATGCATATAGGGGTAACAGAGGCAGGAAGCGATAAAAGTGGAAGCATAAAGGGAGCGGTCGGAATAGGCGCGCTGCTTGCGGACGGTATCGGAGATACTCTCAGAGTGTCGCTCACAGCAGACCCGACAACAGAAATAAAGCGAGGCAGAGAGATACTTTCCGCGCTCGGACTTGACGTAAAAAGCCTTGTGAATATAGTTTCTTGCCCCACGTGCGGACGTACGAAGGTTGATATGATGAATACGGTGTCAAGGCTTGAGGATCGTATCGACGAGATAAAGGTCACACGTCCGATAACTGTGGCGGTTATGGGGTGCGCGGTAAACGGACCGGGCGAAGCATCCGAGGCTGATATCGGTATAGCGGGTGGAGACGGGGAATTTCTTCTCTTCAAAAAAGGACAAAAGATAAGAAAGCTGTCGGCTGAAAACGCGGTCGATGAGCTCATAAAGGAAATAAACAGCTCACAGCTCTGATCATACGGAGGTCGGTGGGCTTTAAGAAAAGGAAAAACAATGACTTTCAGAGAAAAATTTTCAAAATATGAGCCAACCGATGAATCGGGAGAGGTAATAAAAAGAATAACCGACTTTTCTCTTCGCCTCGATAAGGAACGAAAAATGCTCGAGATATTCGTGCAGATAGATGGTGAGCCGGTAAATAAGCGCGTGCTTTACCGTATGGAGGAGGAGCTTTGCGAGGCTTATGCGCTGAGCTCGGTGCGGATATTTCCGAAATATTCTTCGGATAAGTTCAGCATAAAGAGAATGGACGGGATCATAGAGGAAGCAGGCAGAATAGGCGTAGTTGCGAGAGGATTTTTCGACAGCTATTCACTTTCCGAAAAAGACGGAAAGATAATAATAACTCTCGGCTTTACGAAAGGCGGAATAGGACTTCTTTGTAAGGCTGAAACGCCCGAAATACTTTCAAATATCATAAGAAGCGAGTACGGTCTTACCATTCCCGTGGAGATCGTGGGAAAGAAGACCCCCGATATTCTGTACGAGGATTTTGCAAAGAGCCAAAGCAGCGAGCTTGTGCATAAGGCTATGGAATATCAGGCGGCGCATCCGCGTCCGGTACATAAGGAGGAGGCACCCGAGGAAAACACTCCCGCGCTTCCCGACAATATAGGCAACAGCGTAAACAGAAAAAATCCCGAATACAGCGCTAAGCCTGCAGAATGTGTGTCCGAGGGTATATATTCGGCAGGAACAATGAAATTCGATATAAACGAGCCTGAAATCATTCTCGGTGAGGAAATGTCGGGCGAGGTGACCTCGATCGGTATGCTTGAGCGCTCGTGTAAAAATATCAGAACTGTCGGTAAGGTGATCTCGGTAGAATCCTTTACAACAAGAATGGGCAAAACGATAGTTACGGTCGGCATAACGGACGGAAACGCATCTATAAACGTAAAGGTCAGCTTTGCGGACGAAAGCGAAGCGGCGGCATATCAGAAAAAGCTCGATTCACACGGACGAAAGATATTCCGCGGAATACAGGTGGTCGTCGTGCTCTACGATATCGCGCTTGACGTGTGCGGAAACTGTCTGAAGGATAAGAGCGATAACGAATTCTTTATCGATGCAAAGTCGGCGTCTATCGTAAAGCTTATAGAGAGAAGCGACGACGCTCCCGAAAAGAGAGTCGAGCTTCACGCTCATACCAATATGTCGGCGATGGACGCGCTTACCTTCCCCGAGATACTCGCGGAAACGGCAGACCGTTGGGGCTGGGACGCTATTGCGGTTACCGACCACGGAAATGTGCAGGCATTTCCGATAGTTATGGAAACCGTCGCAAAGAAAAATCTCAAGATCATTTACGGAATGGAAGCATATTTCGTAGACGATACGGCAAGAGCAATATACGGAAACGCAAGCTTTAAATTTGAAAGCGATGAATTTATAGTTTTCGATATAGAAACAACGGGACTTTCCCCGACAACATGTAAAATAACCGAGATCGGCGCGGTAAAGGTCAGAAACGGCGAGATACTTGAGGTATTCTCGACCTTTGTCGATCCCGAATGTCATATTCCCGAGCAGATAACCTCTCTTACGGGAATCACCGACGATATGGTCAAGGGCGCACCCTCGCAGGAGGAGGCGGTAAGAGCGTTCCTAGAATTTTCGGGAGACCGGATGCTTATCGCGCATAACGCGGGCTTCGATACCAGCTTTATAAGAACGGTCTGCGAGCAGTATTCGATACCCTTTGAAAACACCTTCCTTGATACGGTCGCACTGTCGAGATACGTGAATCCGACCCTGAAAAAGCATAAGCTCGATATCCTTGCAGAGCATTTCGGACTCGGTGATTTCAATCATCACAGAGCATCTGATGATGCGCATATGCTTGCGCTTATCTTCTTCAGAATGGTAGAAAAGCTTAACGAAGAGGGCATTTATACCGTCGATGAAATGAACCGCGCGATGAACGATAAGGCGAACCCCCTGAAGCTTCGTCCGTATCATATGATCATACTCGTAAAGGATCTTATCGGACTTAAAAATCTGTATAAGCTCATCTCGGCGAGTTATCTTGAATTTTATTACAGATATCCGCGAATCCCGAAGAGCCGTCTCAACGAATTTCGCGAGGGTCTTATAATAGGCTCGGCGTGCGAGGCGGGAGAGCTTTTCCAGGCGATACTGCAAAATAAGCCGCAGGCTGAGCTTGACGAGATAGCCGATTACTACGATTATCTCGAAATACAACCTCTTGTAAATAACAGATTTATGATCGCAAACGGAAGTGCGTCAAGCGATGAGGATCTCTGTAACTTCAACCGTAAGATAGTTGAAATAGGAGAGCGGCTCGGTAAACCTGTCGTTGCGACCTGCGACTCGCACTTCACAAATAAAGAGGATGACGTTTACAGACAGATCCTTCAGGCGGGAATGAAATTCTCGGATGCGGATAAGGAGAGCGGACTTTATCTGCGTACTACAGAGGAAATGCTCGAGGAATTTTCGTACCTCGGCGAGGAAAAGGCGTATGAGGTAGTTGTCACCAATACGAGAAAGATCGCAGAGCAGATAGAGAAGATACGCCCGATACCCGAGGGCACCTATACTCCGAAGATCGACGGAGCAGAGCAGGAGCTTCAGGATATGTGCTGGAACAGAGCACACTCGATGTATGGCGATGAGCTCCCCGAGATCGTTGAAAAAAGACTTGCAAAGGAGCTTGAATCGATAATCAAACACGGCTTTGCCGTTCTTTATATGATCGCGCAGAAGCTTGTTAAATACAGCGAGGATAACGGATATCTCGTAGGCTCACGTGGATCGGTCGGCTCGTCGTTCGTTGCGACGATGGCGGGTATTTCGGAGGTAAACCCTCTGCCGCCGCACTACAGATGCCCTAAATGCAGATATAATGAGTTCATAACGGACGGAAGCTACGGAAGCGGATTTGATATGCCCGATAAATACTGCCCGAAGTGTGAAACGAAAATGCTCAACGACGGACACGATATTCCGTTTGAGACCTTCCTCGGATTCTACGGAGATAAATCGCCCGATATAGACCTTAACTTCTCGGGTGAGGTTCAGGGTAAGGTACATAAATATACGGAAACACTTTTCGGTAAGGAAAACGTTTTCCGCGCTGGAACGATATCCTCTCTCGCATCTAAAACAGCTTACGGATACGTTAAAAAGTATCTCGAGGACAGAAACGTCAGCGTAAATAAGGCAGAGGTCAACAGACTTGTATTCGGATGCGTGGGAACAAAGAAAACCACCGGTCAGCATCCGGGAGGAATCATAGTTGTGCCCCGTGAATACAGCGTTTACGACTTTACGCCCGTACAGCACCCTGCGGACGATGCAAACTCGGATACGGTCACGACCCACTTTGCGTTCACATATCTGCACGATACGATACTTAAGCTCGACGAGCTCGGACACGATGTTCCGACCAAATATAAGTGGCTTGAACGATATACCGGACTTAGCGTAATGGATGTTCCGATGAATGACCCGAACGTTTATAAGCTTTTCACCTCTCTTGAGCCTCTCGGGCTAAAAGAGGGCGATATAGACTGTAACGTGGGTACATACGCGCTTCCCGAAAGCGGAACGAGATTCGTTCAGAAGATGCTCGAGGAGGCACAGCCGAAGAACTTCGCAGACCTTCTTCAGATACAGGGACTTTCGCACGGTACGGACGTTTGGACGGGTAACGCACAGGATCTTATAAGAGACGGTATATGCACGATTTCCGAGGTTGTGGGAACACGTGACAGTATAATGCTTACTCTGATAAGATACGGACTTGAAAGCGGACTTGCCTTCAATATAATGGAGAAGGTAAGAAAGGGTAAGGGTCTGACTCCCGAATGGGAAGCAGAAATGAGAGCGCATAACGTACCCGAATGGTATATAGCCTCGTGTAAAAAGATCAAATACATGTTCCCGAAGGCACACGCGGCGGCATATCTTATGTCGGCTATTCGACTTGCGTGGTTCAAGATATATCGCCCGCTCGAATTCTACGCTGCATACTTTACAGTTGCACCGAAGGGAATCGATGCGACTATAGTAAGCCGCGGCAGAGGCGAGGTCAGAAAGCGTATGGCAGAGATAGCAGATAAGCAGAAGGACAGAACCGCATCCGCTAAAGAAAGTGAAGAGCTTGCAACCCTTCAGCTTGTAGATGAGGCGATGGCACGCTCGGTCAAATTCCTTCCGGTCGATCTTTATAAATCGGGCGCGTATGAATTTTTGCCCGAAAACGGAAAGATCAGAATTCCCTTCAATGCTATTCCCGGGCTTGGGGACGAAGCGGCGAAGAAGATAGTTGCCGTGCGCGACGAGGGAAATCTTCTCTCACGCGTTGAGCTTCAGGAAAAAGCGGGAGTTTCAAAGGCAATTATGCAGCTTCTTACCGAAAGCGGCGCACTTGACGGACTTGCCGAGACTAATCAGATTTCGCTTCTCGATATGTTTTAAATAATAGTAAAAAGGCTGTAGCAAATTGCGTGATGTTCTTAGCGGAGAATTGTAAAAATACCACTAAGTGCGAGCATCGCCTTTGACGAGTCAAAGGCAAATGGGCTAAGCCCAACCCCATATTACAAGCAGAAAGAGCAAGAGTAAAAGGAAATAAATCCTTCTATTCTTGCTCTTGTTTTTTCTTCTGTCGATATGTCAACTTCATTGACTCGATATGCTTTCGCTGCGCTCAAGCTCGATATATTGTCGCTCCGCGCCAATTCGATATGAGATAAATCCCTCGTTTGCAAAGCAAACATATCGAGTGCGTCAGCACATATCGAACGCCGCAGGCGT
>JAFXJH010000072.1 GCA_017532425.1 Clostridia bacterium
AAGGCTACCTTCCCGACACTTATGAAGCATGCGTTTTTCAGATCTGTGTCTACCGTCAAAATGGTAATTGATTCATTTGTCGGACTCTTTTCGGGGCGATTTGGAATGGAATCGGTTTCAGGTCCCGTCGGAGTTGTGGGCGCGGTAGAAACCGCTGCAAGACAGGGATTGATGAGTTTCTTGTATATTATGTCGGTCTTGACGATAAATCTCGGTGTGGTAAATCTTATGCCTTTTCCCGCGCTTGACGGCGGACGCTTTGTTTTCCTTGCGATCGAAGGCGTAAGAGGGAAGCCGATAAACAAAAATGTAGAGGCGTATATAAACTTTGCAGGCTTGATGATCCTGTTTGCGTTTATGATAATAATAACATTTAAGGACGTAATTAAACTGTTTTAGATATGAAATATAACGATATAAGAAGAAAAACGAGAGAGGTAAAGATAGGCAATATAGCTATCGGGGCAAGTAATCCGATAGCAATACAGTCTATGACCAATACCGATACGCACGATAAGGCAGCAACACTTGCTCAATGTCTTGAGCTTCAGAGTGCGGGCTGTGATATAGTAAGGATAACCGTTCCCGACAAGGATGCCGCGACAACAATTCCTTATCTTAAAGAAAACGGACTTTCGATTCCCGTTGTTGCCGATATCCATTTTGATTACCGTGTTGCATTGGAATGCGCCGCGCTTGGTGTCGATAAAATAAGAATAAATCCCGGCAATATCGGATCTGATGATAAGGTCAAGGCTGTTTGTGATGCTTGTAGCAAGAGAAATATTCCTATAAGGATAGGTGTTAACGGTGGCTCGCTCGAAAAGAGTATTCTCGCAAAATATGGGTCTCCCACGCCAGATGCGCTTTGTGAAAGCGCGATGTATCACGTGTCCTTGCTTGAAAAGTACGATTTCAATAATATTGCCATATCGATGAAGGTCTCGGATCCGTATAAAATGATAATGGCTAACAGAAAGCTATCTCAGATGACCGATTATCCGCTTCACCTGGGTGTTACCGAGGCGGGCGGAAAGGAACGCGGCTCGCTTAAGAGCGCTATCGGCATCGGCGCGTTGCTTTGCGACGGTATAGGAGACACGATACGGGTGTCTCTTACGGACAAGCCCGTCGAGGAGATCAGCGCCGCAAGACGAATATTGCAGTCGCTTGATATTGAGGGCCAGAGCGGTATGGATATCGTAAGCTGCCCTACCTGCGGAAGAACAAAGATCGACCTTATCGCACTTGTCAAGGAGTTTGAAAGCGCGGCAGAGAAGGAAGGGCTTCTTGATCTTCCCATAAAGGTAGCTATTATGGGATGTGTTGTCAACGGTCCCGGAGAGGCGCGTGAGGCAGATATAGGAATTGCCGGAGGCAAGGGAGAGGCTGTGCTTATCCGTCGCGGCGAAATAGTAGAAAAAATATCAGAGGATTCAATAGTAGAAAGACTCATTGATGAGATTAAAAGAATGAGATGATCGCTCGGCGGGTCTTTCGATAATAATTGATTTGGAGTAAAAATGGCTAATAAAACATTATCGGAGCTTTTAAATAAATATAACCCGCCCGAAAAATATGCTGACATATTAAGCTCAGCAACGGTAACTCGAAGCCGAGTGGATAAGGAACACCGTATGCTTGAGGTGTATGCGGATTTTCCGACTACGCTTAAAAAGGATACGCTTTATGATATTGAGGCACAGGTAACCGAGGCGTACAAGCTTAATCTTTTTAAGATATTTCCAAAATATCCGAGTTCTCAGTTAACGTATGAATATATAACCGAGATCCTCAAGGAGACAGAAAGAACCGGTGCGGTCGCGCGCGGATTCTTCGGGGATTATACGTATAGCTTTGACGGAGAAAAGTTAGAAATAACTATACCTTTTCCGAAAAACGGCATACTTTTGCTCGAGGACGGTGGCACGCGAAGTGTAATTGAGAAGATAATACAAAGCGAGTTCGGCGTAAACGTTAACGTAAGTATTTACCATAACGATAACGCCAATATGGAAAGCGAATATAAGAACAATAAGCTTCGCGAATACGATAGAATGATCGTAGATGCCAAGAAAGCTTATGAGTCCCGCGGTACTGAGAAGATTGCGACTCCCACAGAGGAAGAGGAGACGGTAAAGCTTCCCAAGATAGCTACCGTTTATAACGATGATGACATTGAATACGGAAATGACGGACTCATAAAAATAGGTTGTAATACTTATGATATTTCTGCTGCCGAGTACCTTGTCGGAAATGTGTTTGATATAAAGCCCTCAAAGATCGCAGATGTTACGAGAGCCGTTCGAAACGTAGTTTTCGTTGGAGAGATATTTGAGTTTACCAAGGACGTAAACCGAAACGGAGATAAATTCAATATATCCTTCGGACTGTTTGACGGAAATGCGTCTATAACGGTTAAAAAATTCTCTCTTTCTCCCGAGGAGGCGGGCGATCTTTCGTCTAAGATATCCAAGGGATCAGTTGTTGCAGTAAGTGGATACACGAAGATAGATCCTAAGGATGACGAAATGTATATGTGCTTCTCGGATATTGCCAAAATATCCAAGATAGAGCGTATGGATAATGCCGAGGAAAAGCGTGTAGAGCTTCATCTGCACACTACTATGTCGAATATGGACGCTCTTATTCCGCCCGACGTTGCCGTAAAGATGGCAAAGAAGTGGGGACATAAGGCGGTAGCTATAACCGACCACGGAAACGTTCAGGGATTTCCTGAGGCAATGCTTGCCGCCGATAAGATCGGAATGAAGGTCATTTACGGAATGGAAGCTTATTTCGTAAATAATACCGCGGGTGCTGTGTTCGGAAGCTATAACGGTAGTTTTGACGATGAAATGATAGTTTTCGATATAGAAACTACCGGTATGTCTAATCAGAACGATAAGATCATAGAGATAGGCGCGGTCAAGATAAAGAACGGCAAAGTGCTTGAAAGATACAACACTTTTGTAAACCCTCAGTGTCCTATCCCCGAGGAGATAACTAATCTTACCTCTATTACCGACGAAATGGTGGCGGATGCACGTACCATTGATGCGGTGCTTCCGGAATTTTTGAGCTTTGCGGGTAACCGCCTGCTTATAGCACATAACGCAAACTTTGACGTCGGCTTTATACGCGCGGCGGCAAAGGGGCTGGGAATTCCTTTTGATAATGCTTATCTTGATACGCTTGCGCTTTCAAGATACATAAATCCCGAATTGAAGAGGCATAAGCTTGATTCGCTCGTTGATCATTACGGTCTGGGTGATTTCCATCATCACAGAGCCTGCGATGACGCAGAGGTCCTTGCGATGATATTCTTTAAGATGACAAAGCAAATGCTTGAGGCGGATATCGTCAGCTTCGAGGATCTTGCTAACGAAATGAGCAGCAAGGCAAATCCGCTTAGTCTTAATACTTATCACCAGATAATACTCGTTAAAAATCTTACAGGCCTCAAAAACCTGTATAAGCTTATTTCTTCGAGCTACCTGCAATATTACAGACGCTTTCCGCGAATTCCCAAGACTGAGCTCACAGCTCATCGAGAGGGACTTATAATCGGTTCTGCGTGTGAATCGGGAGAGCTTTTCCGCGCAATACTCGATAATAAGTCGGAAAGAGAAATAGAGGACATCGTAAACTTTTACGATTATCTGGAAATACAGCCTATCTGCAATAACAGATTTCTTATTGCCGAAGGTAAAGTCGCTGACGACGAAGGACTTCGCGACCTCAATCGCAGGATAGTTGCGCTCGGTGAAAAGTACGGCAAGCCCGTAGTGGCTACCTGCGACGCGCATTTTCTTAACGAAGAGGACGAGCTTTACCGTAAAATATTACTCGCAGGTATGAAATTTAAGGATGCGGACAGAGATATCCATCTTTATTTCAGAACGACTGAGGAGATGCTTGAGGAGTTCTCATATCTTGGCGAGGAAAAGGCAAGAGAAGTAGTTATTACAAACACCAACAAAATTGCCGATATGATCGACGATGACGTCCGTCCTATTCCCAAGGGCTCTTATACGCCAAAAATGGAAGGAGCGGAGGAGGATCTTCAGGAGAAATGCTGGAGCCGTGCTCGCTCGATGTATGGCGACGATCTTCCCGATATAGTAAAAAACAGACTCGAAAAGGAGCTTACGTCTATTATAAAGAACGGCTTTGCTGTGCTTTATATGATCGCGCAGAAGCTCGTTGAATACAGCGAAAGCCAGGTTATCTTGTTGGATCACGAGGCTCGGTCGGCTCTTCATTTGTTGCTACGATGGCGGGAATCTCCGAGGTCAACCCTCTGCCGCCACACTATTATTGTCCGAATTGTCGTAAGAGCGAGTTTATAACCGATGGCTCAGTAGGCTCGGGCTTTGACCT
>JAFXJH010000073.1 GCA_017532425.1 Clostridia bacterium
ACCGAGATAAGCCTCGCTCTGTGCTATTTCGTTTGTATGGTGAGGGAATGCGTTGTCGATACCGCCGCAGTGGATATCGAGAGTCTCACCGAGATGCTTCATCGAGATGCACGAGCATTCGATATGCCATCCGGGATAGCCGACACCCCAGGGGGAATCCCATTTAAGCTCCTGATCCTCAAACTTCGAGCGTGTGAACCAAAGCACGAAGTCGGTCTTGTTTCTCTTGTAGGAGTCCTCTTCAACTCCCTCGCGAACGCCGACAGCGAGGTCTTCCTCGGAGAAATCGTTGAAAACGTAGTAATTCTTCAGCTTTGAGGTATCGAAATAGATATTTCCGCCTGCCTCGTATGCAAAGTCCTTCTCGATAAGCGCAGAGATGACCGCGATAAAATCGTCGATACAGGTCGTTGCGGGAGCAACTACCTCGGGAGTTTTGATCTTCAGCTTTTCGCAGTCTGCGAAAAATGCGTCTGTATAGAATTTTGCGATCTCAAGAACGGTCTTGTTTTCGCGGCGCGCGCCCTTGAGCATTTTGTCTTCGCCTGTGTCGCCGTCGGAGGAAAGATGCCCGACGTCTGTTATGTTCATAACGCGGGTAACGTCGTATCCGAGATAGCGGAAATATTTGTCGAGAACGTCCTCCATGATATAAGTACGGAGGTTTCCGATGTGAGCGTAATGATATACGGTCGGGCCGCAGGTATACATTTTAACCTTGCCCGCTTCGTTGGGAACAAATTCGTCACGAGTTCTTGTAAGACTGTTGTATAATTTCATATATTCTGAAAAACCTTTCGTAAAAGCGGGTATACCGCTGTGATATTAAATCTTTCTTATCACAAAAGTATATCACAAATTTTCCTGCTTGTCAACGGGAATAAGGTCGTATAGGTCGATTTTCTGCACAAAATCAGTCGTCGTCTATCTCTTCCGAATCAAATTCGATGACCGCGCCGCTGACAGCGTTTATTTTGTATTCGTATTCGCGGTCTGCGCTCGTGAATTCAAGCTCGTATACCTGAATACCGTTTTCTTCTTCAAGGGATACCTCCGCAAATGAGATGACGTCCGCGGCGACAAGTCCGGCGTGCTTCAGAGCGATGCTTTTTACCTCTTCTACTGAAAGGAGACTCGATGAGGGAGGATTCGGATTTTCTTCCGGGCCCGTGGTGCCGCTTCCGGGATTTTTTATCTCGATGGTTATCGTGATATGTCCGTCGGAAATGTTAGTGTTTGCTCCGCCGAAGATGCTGTTCAGATATTCTGTGACCTGACGGCTTATCTCGCTGCTGTACTGCTCGAGAAGCTTTTGGTCGGGCGCGTTTATGTCAAAGGATATGTCGCCCGTATCGGTGAGATATCCCATCTCGCGTGCGAGCGAAATGAGCTCGTCGGCGACTGTTATTTTGTCTTTTCCGCGAAAATCGTAATTTTCAACGAGCTTTACTCCGTCGGCGTTTGTTCCGACAACGTCTATGACCTCGCCCTTGCGGTTGAGCTCGATCCTTACCTCGGGATTTATCGACATTGTTATAGAGGAATAGCAAAACAGATTGTTTTGATAATATCCGAAGCCGAGAACGAGAATAAGGCAGGCGGCAATAGCGCCGAATGCGTGTATCCAAGCCGAGCGGGAAGAGCCCTGCGATCTTTTTCTCTTAAGAATGAACGGGTCGGTGACCGTCTGACCGACACAGTAGCCGATATTTGCGGCTTTTATGAATTTTCCGTTTTCATCAAGAAGCACGGCGTATGAGCGGTGACACTCCATAACGATATATTTCATAGTTAAGATTATTCCTTTCGTATAGTTCTGGGTGAAAAGCTATCAAGCTCTTTGGGGAGCAAGGACAAGCTTTATGTGGCCGCGGATTATTTCAAATCCGTTTGTGCATGCGAGAAGGAGAGCTACCATATATTTTCTGTGTCGCTCAAGCGTTTTGCGCTCAACGGCGCCTCCAAGCGAAAGCTGTGCTATCGGAAGTCTCTTCGTTCTTAAAAATTCGTCGAGTACTTCGTGGTTTTCCTTGGCGTAATCGAGCGCTCTTCGGCAGGCGTCGAGCGTTCGCTGCTGCTGCGGACAGTGGTCGGCAATATCCGAAAGACTCAGACCGAAATCCTCAAGCTGCTTTGTAAACTCCTCGATCTCGCTTCGCACGGCGTCTCTGTGCGAGAGCTCCTCTGCGTGGTCGGAGCCGTCACTCAGCTTTTCAAGAGGGGAGAGCTCGTCGCCATCGGAGTCCTCGCTGTCAAGCGGTGTTAAATTTTTGTGTCTGCGCTCTTTGCGCGTATAGTCGATAAGTCTGCTCTTAATATGTACCGAAGCATAGCTGAAAAATGCTCCGCGTATCGGAGAGTATCCTTGTATTGCCTCGTAAAAAGCCATCATTGCGATGCTGAATTCACAGTCGTTTTCCTCTATGACCGGTCTTTTCAGAAATTTGGCGGTTTCGTTTTTTATGAAGGGCATATACGTGCGGATGAGCTCGTCTGCGGCGTTTACGTCTTCCTTTGCTTCGTTTATGAGAGCGACAAGCATGTCATCTTTTCTCATCAGGAAATATCCTCCCAATAACAGATTACGAAAAAGAATTCAGATTTTCGGTGTAACTCGGAAAAATATCCGAATATTTTAAGCGTGAGCGGTCGGTCACGATGAAGAAAAGCACGCTTTCTACCGTTTATTATATAATTTTGCCACACCCGAGTCTGTTTGTCAATAAAAATCAATTTAAATTCATAATAAATTTATGAAATTTCAGATAAGCTCGGACAAAGGCGCAGGCTATAGAACGTAAATGCCGATAAAACGGTAAAAAGCGGAGATAATGTCGATAAATTTAACCGATTGTATACAACTTGATAATTGACAAGAGGCTCTCCTTGTGGTAAAATTATATAATGTATAGGTTTAGATATTTTCGCGTTTTCGCGGCCTTTTATATAAAAAACAGAGAAGGGCAGTAATGCTATGAAAAAACATCTCGGTATAATAATACTGATCTTTATATTATCATTTACCTTAGTCGGGGCTATGTTCTCCTTTGCACAAGAAACTCCGCGATACGAGATCACGGATCAGAGCGTTGAGGCGGGAAGCTCGTTTTCTGTCATCGTTTCGCTTAAGGATAATCCCGGAATAATTTCACTTAAATTCAAGGTGAGCTACGATGAAAAGGCTCTGCGTCTTGATTCGGTAGAGGATCTCGGACTCCTTGAGGGCTTTACAAATCCCTCGCCCGATATCTCCTCCCCGTACACTCTGCGCTGGAGCAATTCGCTATGGTCGGATCATCTTTCGCCCGGCTCGACCGCAGAGGGCGAGCTTGTAAAGCTGAATTTTACGGCAATATCCTCGAGTGAAACTACCACGAAGATAAAAATATCGCACGAGGAATCGTATAACTATAACGGCGGAAGCTCAATTAGCTTTGCGGACAGCGAAGCAAATATCACGATAAAGAAGAAATATTCGGTGACCTTTTACGATGAGGACGGCACTACCGTGATATCAAGCACCAAATATTTCACGGGCGATACTGTGATTTGCCCCGAAGACCCCAAAAAGCCAAACGACGAGACCTATAAGTACACCTTCACGGGTTGGACTCCCGAGGTGGCAGAAAAGGTCGAAAACTTCGATCTTGTTTATACAGCGACCTATAAATCGGAGGTCTTGTCCACCGATAGCTCGCTTTCCTCGCTGAGCATCACGGGCGGACAGCTCGATCAGGAGTTTTCTCCCGAACGCCTTGAGTACAGTGCGACCCTTGACTTTTCGGTGAGCGTGCTTGAGATAATCTGCACTACGACAAACAAGTTTGCGACCTACTCGGTGGTCGGAACAGAGCTTTCTGTAGGTGAAAACATTGTAACGATGACAGTCACCGCGGAAAACGGTGACAGCCGCACGATAACCTTTAAGATAACGAGAAAGCAGGATCCGAATTACGTTGCGGACAAGGACGCGACGCTGAGGACGCTTATCCCGTCGACAGGTGTTCTTTCTCCGACCTTCCTTTCTACACAGAAGACGTATATTCTTTACATAGAAAATTCGGTCACGTCGGTCAGCTTCGAGGCAAGCGCAAAGAGCGATAAGGCTCTCGGCATAAGCGGTCTTTCCGAGCAGGAGATAAAGGGCGACGTTTGCGAGATAAAAATAACCTGCACCGCAGAAAACGGTGACACGGCGACCTACGTTATAAGCGTGGTAAGACTTCCCGAATATAACGGCAAGATCCCCGAATTCAGCTTTAAGGGCGATGAGCCGGTAAATCCTCCCGACGATCCGACTCCTCCCGAGGATCCAAACGGATCGGGCGACGAAGATCCGAGCGGCGATCCTAATACCGGCACAACGCAGAAGCCCAAAAAGCCGAGTAAAGCGGTCGTCGTTATAATAATAGCGGCTTCGGTATGCGCCGTTATCTCGCTTGCGGGAGTGATCATCCTTGTCGTGATGAGCAGAAAAAACAAAGCAAATTAAAACAAATTTAAAATAAACTTTAAAACAAAAGGAAGGCAACTAAAAATGAGCGATAATGCAAAAAAATACAGAATAGAAACAAAATGTATTCAGGAAGGCTATAAGCCGAACAACTCCGACCCGAGAGTTCTTCCCATATATCAGAGCACGACCTACAAATATGACAGCGCAGAGCATCTCGGCGAGCTTTTTGACCTTAAAGCACCCGGAGATATGTATTCGAGGATCTCAAACCCCACTCTGTCGGCGGTAGCGTCCAAGATCGCATCTCTTGAAGGCGGCGTTGGCGCGATGCTCACCTCCTCGGGACAGGCTGCAAGCCTTATTTCGGTATTCAATATCACATCCGCAGGACAGAATATCGTATCTCTTTCCTCAATTTACGGCGGAACGACCAACCTTTTTGCAGTAACCATGAAGCGTATGGGAATCGAAACGAGATTCGTTACTCCCGATATGACAGACGAAGAGGTTGAAGCGCAGATAGACGAGAATACACGCCTTATCTTCGGAGAAACGATTGCAAATCCCGCGCTCACAGTTCTTGATATCGAAAGATATGCAGCTCTCGCTCATAAGCATAATATTCCGCTTGTTGTGGACAATACCTTTGCAACACCCGTACTCTGCCGTCCGATAGAATTCGGCGCAGATATCGTTATTCACTCAACCACAAAGTATATGGACGGCCACGCATCGACCGTCGGCGGCGTTATCGTTGACAGCGGAAACTTCGACTGGGAAGCTGCGGGCAAATTCCCCGAGCTCACAGAGCCCGACGCGTCCTATCACGGCGTAGTATACACAAAGTCCTTCGGCAAGGCGGCATATATCAACAAGGCATGCTGTCAGCTTATGCGCGACCTCGGCACGACACCTTCTCCGATGTCCGCATTCATACTTAACCTCGGACTCGAATCTCTCGCACTCAGAATTGAACGTCATTCGGAAAATGCGCTCAAGGTCGCAAAGTATCTGTCGGGACACAAAAAGGTAGTATGGGTAAGCTATCCGAAGCTTGAAGGCGACTCGCAGTATGCTCTTGCCGAAAAATATCTCCCCCTCGGTGCATCGGGCGTTATTTCCTTCGGTATCAAGGGCGGACGCGACGCGGCTATGAAGTTTATGAACTCGCTCAGACTCGCCGCTATCGTAGTTCACGTTGCGGATGCGCGTACCTCTGTACTCCATCCAGCAAGCACAACTCACCGTCAGCTCACAGACGAGCAGCTCGTAGCTGCAGGTATCGGTCCCGAGCTCGTGCGCTTCTCTGTCGGAATTGAAAATGCCGAGGATATTATCGACGATATCGAGCAGGCACTTGCGCAGATATGACAAGAGTCGGTATTTAACCCGTACCTTCCTAACAAAAAAGAAAGGACATAACAAAAATGCCTATCAAAATCCCAAACGAGCTGCCGGCAACAGCCACGCTGCTCAGCGAAAATATATTTGCGATAACCGAAACGAGAGCAATAACGCAGGACATCCGTCCGCTTAAGATACTCGTTTTGAATCTTATGCCGACAAAGATCGTTACCGAGACACAGCTTGCGCGAATTCTCGGCAACACCCCCCTTCAGGTCGAGCTTGAGTTTATACATACAAAAACTCACGTGTCGAAAAACACCTCGTCCGAGCATCTTATCGCCTTTTATAAGACCTTTGATAAGGTAAAACACGAAAAATACGACGGTATGATAATCACGGGCGCACCCGTTGAACAGCTTGAATTCGAAGAGGTCGAGTATTGGGACGAGCTCTGCGAAATTATGGAGTGGAGCAAAACGAACGTAACGAGCACCTTCCACATCTGCTGGGGCGCGCAGGCGGCGCTTTACTATCATTACGGAATAAAGAAAAAGCCGCTCGACAAAAAGCTTTTCGGAGTATTCCCCCATACGGTCGACCGCAAAAAGTCGATACTTATGCGCGGATTTGACGACGTTTTCTATGCTCCGCACAGCAGATACACGACCGTTGACCGCGCAGACATCGAAAAGGAGAGCGCACTCAAGATACTCGCATCCTCCGAGCAGGCAGGCGTTTACGTTATAGCGACCAAAAAGGGAAGACAGGTCTTCGTTACCGGACATTCGGAGTACGATCCCGACACCCTCGACAAGGAATACAGACGTGACTGCGAGGCGGGACTCGGAACGGCGATCCCCTACAACTATTACCCGAATGACGATCCCACCAAAAAGCCGCGCTCCACTTGGAGAAGCCACGCAAATCTCCTCTATACTAACTGGCTCAACTACTTCGTATATCAGACCACACCGTACGATATTAATAAGATAAAGTAAAAAAGAAAAAACATCCGCAAACGGCAAAATTCCACGCCGAATGCGGATGTTTTTTATATAACCTTATTGATTTTCGTCAGATATTTTTAGAATCCTGCTTTTCCACAACGACGACACGTTTGCCGAGCTTTTCGAAAAGAGATATCGTATATTTTGTGCCCTTCGATTTTCCGTCCCAAAAGGCGAGGGCGGCATCGGCGTATTCGGCTATCTGCTCGTTGCGCTTGAGGGGCGCACTGCGGCCGTATCTCGCATAATCGGGAAGAAATTCGGTTAGTGTCAGACCAGTCTGCCGCGCGTACTCGGCGGCTTGGCTATCTATCCCCTTCGCGCCGCCCGAAACGATCTCGCTGACGTTGCTCGGAAGATAATCTCCTAAATTTTCTACGTTCAGGCTTCTTGAACCTATAATTGCAAGCTTCATATTTTCTCCTTTTAGATATATTTTGAACATATTTTGCGTTCACTTACAACATAATAACACAAAATAGATATAAAGTAAATACAAAATATGTCGAAAGTGAGTTTATTATGGCAACAAAAAGTTTATCTATACGAATTGACGATGAAATGCTTGACAAGCTGCACGTTGTAGCAGACTACGAGGGCAGAAGTGCGAACAGTCAGATACTTATCCTTATACGCGACTGCATTGAAGAGTACGAGCAAAAGCACGGAGAAATCAAAATAGGGCAGGGATCATAAATCGAATATCAGGCTTTAAAACAAAACATCCGCAGAGAAAATCTCTCTGCGGATGTTTTGTTGTTTAATGAAAACCTCAAGATAAGCTTGTGGTTCCAAAAAACTTTGGCTTTGCCCGGTTTATTTGTCCGAGCGAAGCGAGGAGTTAAGTAGCCTTCTCCTGCGGGAGAAGGGGGACCGCGTTAGCGGTGTATGAGGAGTTAGTTAAGATACAGAACACCTCATCCGTCAGCCGACAAGCGGCTGACACCTTCCCCAGTGGGGAAGGCTCGGGTTGAGCGGTTGTCACGTTTGTGGCGGTAAGGCGACTACCGCAAGTGGCGAATCATTCGACGAGCCTATATGCTCGTCGTGTGTAATGCCTCAAGGGGGGGATATCGCAAGCCACCGGATTAACCGGTGGTTGTGACTTGTAAAACGATTCTTGATCTCCGCCTTTTTAAAGCGTACATTCGCCGATCTGATACTTATAAAGCTTCCATATAAAGCTGTCATTCGGCTCTTCGATCATATCGAAAGTAAGATCCTCGCCTTCGCGGACAGGCTTCTTGAGTACTACGTTTTCCGCAAGGGCAAGAGGAATACGGGTGGCAATCTTTTCGGGCGTGCAGACTTCCATTTCTCCGCGGACGGTAGCTCCGCCGATTCCGTCGAGTGTTTCGCCTACCTGCAGATCGCGCTTGGCTACTGCGTATACGTCTGCGACGGGTGTGGGAAGAGGCGCTCCGGTTGCCTCGCCGTACATTACCGCACGGATTATCGACATCGGAGTTTCAATTCCGACAAAATGGTAAGGTCGGTAGAGAAGGACTCTGCTTCCGTCGGCGTTCGTTACGATGTGCTTGGTGCGTGCGGCAGAACTAAAATCTCGGTTTTCGCAGGAAGCGATCACGAAAACTCCGCCGCGAAGCTCCTTCGGAACGATGAAACGGTTCTCCGAGTCAAGACAGTTTATAGCGTCAACTACGCCGTGCTTTTTCAGTATTCCGCCTTTCTCTTCAAGGTCGAAGGTGGAAAGTATCTGGTCGAAGGTCAGACTCGGGCAGTGCATCCCCTTTACGTCGGGAACAAGCCCCGTGATGTTTGCAACACAGCACATTTCGACCTGATTCTTCGAGCCGTCGGCGTATCCGATCTTTGTGCGCTTTTGCGTAAGGTCGCTCTCGACGTTCGTTTTTATGGTCGTCCATTTTCCCGCGACGTCGACTTCCATACCGAGGCATTTTGCCCACTCGTAGAGACCTGCGATAAGGCTCGGTTGGTCTCCGTCGGCGGTGGTGTATACGACACCGTTTTCCTGCGCGATACGGCTGAGCGCGCAGCCCACCGACACGGTGCTTTCGATATTTATAACGATAAGATGCTTTTTTCGTATGATTCCTTCGTAAGCGAATTTTGCTCCGAAGGGAGGACTTCCCGTGCAGTCACAAAGAGCGTCAGCAGGGAGCTCGCAGAGCATCATAGCGTCGCGTACGGCAACCTTTTTGCCGTTTTCGACAGCCTGCTTTGCCTCTTCGAGCGTTTCTGCGCGGCAGATCTCATCTTCTTTATATCCTGACATAAGAAGTGCGGAAACTGCCGTTTCGAGATCGTGATCGGCAACTCCTACGATTTCCATATTCGGAACGTAGGATATTTGCGTGACGACCTGTCTTCCAAACTCACCCGCACCGACAACCGAAACAAGGATCGGCTTTTCGCGCGCGATAAGCTTTTGATACATACTCGGAACCGTTGATATCACTTTCATGACCTCCTTTTGAGGAAAGATCCAATGAAATTATGGGATTATTGATTTTTCGAGTGATCGATCATTAATAATTAAGCTTGATCTCGTGTCCTGCCTTGGAGGATTCGTAGATACCCATAAGCATGGCCTGAAGCTGAACTGCCTGCTCGATGTTCGAGGAGGGTGTCTTGTCGTTTCTTATGCAGTCGATGAAGTGGTCGATCTCATTTTCGAAGATGCCGCCTGCGAAATCGCCTTCGATCTTTTCCTCGATGAGCTTTTCGCCTTCAGCTCTGTAAAGCTTGAAGGGCTCGAGTGTGATTCCCGCCTTCTCGCCTGCGATCTGTGTCGAGTTGTTGATAGGTCCGTTGAACGACCACGCGGTCTCGAAAATGAGCTGTGCGCCGTTTTCAAAGCGGAATACGCCCGATGCAGAGTCTTCAACGTCGAACTTGTAGTCTGCAACCTGTGCTCCCGACCAGGAGTTTGTGGCAGATACCTTGCCGGTTACCGGGTCAACCTTGGGCTCTTCGCGGTAGTCACCGATCTTATAGGATGCCGTTGCCGAAACGGATACCGGCTTCGGGCAACCCATCATATACCACGCGAGGTCGATTCTGTGTACGCCGATGTCGATGATAGGGCCGCCGCCTGCGTACTTCGAGCAAGAGAACCATCCACCGGGAATTCCTCTCTGACGGACGTATGCGGTCTTGCCGTAGTAAACGTCGCCGAGAACGCCTTCGTCAACAAGCTTTCTTGCGTGTACTGCCTCTTTGCCGTAACGAAGAGGAACTGCGAGCATAAATTTAACGCCGTTTCTTTCAACTGCTTCTCTGAGCGCGAGAGCGTCCTCGAGATTGTGGCATATCGGCTTTTCGCACATTACGTGGCAGCCGGCGTTTGCAGCCGCGATCGATACGGGACCGTGAGCTGCAGGCCACGTGCATACGTCAACGTAGTCGGGCTTGCAGTTTGCAAGAAGCTCCTCGACCGAGCTGTATGCGGCGGGAATACCGAAATCTCCGGCAAACTTCTTTGCTTTTTCAAAATCGATATCGGCGCAAGCGATGACCTCAACGTCATCTCTCTTCATATAAACAGGCATATGGGCACTTCTGCAGATATTACCTGTGCCAACGACCGCTATTTTGATCTTTTCCATATTTTTTACCTCCGTGTATCCGTGAAAACGGGATATTTTATGTTTTTATTATAAAACCTTGGGTGATTAATGTCAAGTTGTTTTGGGCTTTTTGTTTTAATAAAAGTTTTTTTGCTTCGCGCAAGGACGACCGCGCGACTTAAGGGCGCCGCCCTTAAGAATCCCGCGAGCTTTTGAAAAAGCTCGAGCAAAACTTTTCTAAAAATAATTTTTTTTCTTTTCCTTTACAGTAAAGTTTTTGAAGTTCTTAGAAACTTTTTTCAAAATGTTTCTAAGCGGATTCCAAAGGCAGAGCCTTTGGCAGAATCCAAGGACAGAGTCCTTGGGAAGTTTCGCGCAAGGACGACCGCGCGACTTAAGGGCGCCGCCCTTAAGAATCCCGCGAGCTTTTGAAAAAGCTCGAGCAAAACTTTTCTAAAAAAGTTTATTTTTTCTTTTCAGTAAAGTTTTTGAAAGAGTGCAGAGGAAACTTTTTTCAAAAAGTTTCCTTTGCCAAAAAGGGGGCTGACAAGAGCCTTTGGTCATCTCCAGCCGAGGCGGGAGGCTTCTTCGTTTATAGCGGACCAGACGATGTCTTCGCACCACCAGTGATTTTTAGGGGTTTCGACGAGACGGCAGTTGCCTTCGACGCCGTTTGCCTTGAATATTTCGCGGACGGTCTCGAAGCCGCGGCGGACACCGTGGATCGGGAAGATGTCGTCTTCTTTTCCGGCGATTGCGATAAAGCTTCGCGGGGCGATAAGGCAGGCGAGATCCTGCATATCGAAATATCTGTAGGCGGACGGAATGTAATTGCAGATACAATGGAAAATATCAAGAATAGATTCGGGATAGGGGCAGAATGCACAGCTCGGAGCGCAGATCTTGATGCGCTCTTCAAGACAAGCGGCATAGAAGGAGGCTGTGCCGCCGCCCGAGTTTCCGGTTATGACGATCTTGTCGGTGTCAGCTTCCTCGAAGTTCTCAAGAAGGTCGATGGCTCTCGAGATGTCCCAGACGCGCTCGGCAAGGAGCGTTCTTCCGAGCATAAGAGCGACGTGACCGGCAAAGCGGCAGCTGTCATTCTTGGCTCGGTTGGCACGGGTGGGCTTTCTCTCACCCATAGAGCGCTGCTCGATGGCAAGCGCAATATATCCCTGCTTCGCCGCCTGAAGGGCAAACTGTCCGCGGGGGTGGTAGTTCTCGTCGGCGGGGTATTTCTTTATTCCGATAGAATTGTGGAAGCCGCTCGAGTGCCCCTGAAGGGTGATCGCGACAGGATATTTCTTCTGTCCGAGCCTAGGGATGACAAGATAGCAGGGTACGGTCTCGCCGACCTCGCTTTCAAAGGTGAAACGGATGATCCTGCAGTCGTCGCGCTCCTCTTCGGACTCTATCTGCATATTCGGCGGACAAGCGTTTGCGGCAACGAGATCAAATCCTGAGAGCTCGATGAGCTTTTCCTTGATCGCTTTTCTCCACTCGGCATAGTCTCTGTCTTTGCTGTAAGAAAGAAGGGGAGTGGTGTTTTTTACTATTGTTTCGTGACAAATATCGGGATTTATCATAGATCTATCCTGCCTTTTTAAATAAAACTAAGCTTTTACCTTGTACGCTTATTATAACAGCCGCGGAGTGCCTTGTCAATCGCTTTTACATTATAAACTGCGCCCCTCGGAAAATATTTTCCGCATTTAGTTTTCTCTTTCTATTGACAAGAGAAAATATAACTGATAAAATATAACTGCAGAATTAAAATCGGCACGAAAAATACGATAGGAGATTAAAATGAAAAATCCGCTTTTTATAGGAGCAGATCCGTTCATCTTGTATTGGGAGGGTAAGTATTATATTTATCCTACAACGCAGGTACACGGTGAAAATACACTTGCAGATCTTGGATACCAGGTGTACGTTTCCGAGGATCTTGAAAACTGGGAAAACAAAGGCTTTGCACTCTCGCGCGATGACGTAAAGGGCGATAGATGTTTTTGGGCGCCCGAGATCACCGTCCGCGACGGCAAATTCTATATGGTATATACATCGGAGGAGCATCTCGGAGTTGCGGTTTCACATAGCCCGCTCGGACCTTTTAAGCAGGAAGAAAAGAAATGGCTGAGCGAAAACAGAGCGATAGACGGACACTTCTTTATCGACGATGACGGACAGGCTTATCTCTACTACGTGCGCCTTGGCGGCGGAAATAAGATATGCGTTACGAAAATGTCGGACGATCTTATGTCAATAGACGAGGAAAACGAAAAGATCATAATAACAGCCGAAGAGGCGTGGGAAAGAGTGGACGCGCGCGTTACCGAAGGACCTTTCGTGATAAAGCATAAAGGACTTTACTACCTCACGTATTCGGCAAATCATACGAGAAGTCAGGATTATGCGGTAGGATACGCGGTCTCCGCTTCACCCTTCGGACCTTTTGAAAAGTACGAGGGAAATCCGATACTTCATAAAAACGATACTATCGTCGGAGTCGGTCATCACAGCTTTGCGAAGGTGGGCGAAAATAAGTGGATATGCGCATATCACAGCCATTTTTCGACAAATCAGTTCAGACCGAGAGTCGTGCGCCTTGACTATGCAGAGTTTTCAGAGTCGGGCGACGGCGAAAAGGATGTTCTCGTTATAAACGGACCTACAGGCGATCCAACGCTGTAAGATAAACATTAAATATAATTATAAAAGGAGAAAAAAATATGAACTACTGGACACAGAGCCCCGAAAACATATACGTTGCCGCACACAGAGGATGGTCGGCTGAATATCCCGAAAATACTATGCTTGCATTCAGAAAAGCGGCAGAGCTTGGCGTTGACCAGATCGAGATAGACGTACGCATGACAAAGGACGGAGAGCTTGTTATTATCCACGATCCTACGGTTGACCGCACAACAGACGGTACGGGCAACGTATGCGACCTCACGCTTGAAGAGATCAAAAAGCTTGATGCGGGCGTAAAGAAGGATGCGCGCTTTGCAGGCGAAAGAATTCCCACCTTCACCGAATTTATGGACTATATCAAGGATTTCGATATGATGACGCTCGATATCGAGCTCAAGCTCTATCCCGAGGATTTCGGCGATACCGCGTACGAGGTTTGCGACAGAGTTTTTGCTATGCTCGTTGAATACGGCTTCAAGGACAGATGCGTTATCAACTCGTTCAGCAGTATGCTCAACGAATACATCCACAAAAAGAACGAGGGATGGAAACAGCACGTTTACTATCCTATCGAATTTTTGCGCTCTTACGATAAATGCGAGGATCCCTATTCCTACGCATATTGCTGCTGTATGTTCGGCGCACCGAAGGGCGAATTCACGGGAACAGCCGAAAGCTATACCGCAATGAAGGCAAAGGGCGTTCAGCCTTGGGCAGGCGCATCGATAAAGGATCAGGCGGGAGTTGACGAGGCTATCGCAAAGAAGGCTGAGCTTATCACCTGCAATAACCCCGACGTCGTTCTTGAATGCCTCAGAAAAAGAGGAGCGCATAAGTAAGAAAAGAAGCCTATGAAAAAGTACAAATTCGCCTGTGAAAAATGGGCGTACAGAATGATAATATCGGAAACGATATTTTACCTCGCTTTTGCGACACTTGCAATATATCTCGGCGCATCTGACGATTTGTCCGGTATGCTTTTTGTCGCTGCGTTTGTTATATTTGTGCTTACTCCGTTTGTGCTTTTGTCCATGCTTTTCTTCCGAAATGTATTTTGCAGATACAGAATAACAAAAAACGGAGTTGAAAACAAATACACGTCTGTCAAATGGTCAGATGTGCAATCATATCAGATAGTTCCGATCAGATATTGGAGTTGGAGGAGAAGAGTATGCTTTTGGAAGGGTCCAATCGAATATCCCTCTTTGCTGGTGCTTGGGAAGGTCGGCGCGGCAAACTATCTTACTCTTGACCGTAGAGAGTCTGTGTTTTTCTCGTTGACAAGAGAAAATCTTGAAGCGGTTAATAAATACTGCGAAGAGAAAAACGAAACGGTTTCGGAAATTTTAGAGAAGTATATGAATGTTGTCTGAGTTTTCCGTTGTTGTTTTGCGATATTCACCTTTAATCAAGCCTACCGGATCAGTCGGTAGGCTTGATTTGATAATATGCTTTCTTATATCCAACGCACAACTGATTAAATCTCATTCGAAAAGCGTGATCTGCGCTTTCTATGGTTTTCTTGCAAAGTGAATATTAAAAAAACACAGATACCCTATTTACTTCCCGAATTTGATTTGTTATAATAAAAAAGAAGAAGCATTTGCTTTACAATGAGATCGTGGAGGATAGAATCTTATGAAATGGACACGCGAAGAATATATCGCACTTATGACCTTCGAAAAAAGTGACAGACAGATGTTCGTTGAGCTTTTCGGTCCGCTTATCGGACTTGAGGACGAATGGAGAAAGCAGGGCGCAAGCGAAAGAGAGATCAGCCTTGCTGCCTTTGACTGGGACTACGTTCCGATCGTGGGCTGCGGCGGCTATACGGGTATTCGCGGCGGCTTTAAGCCTGTAGTGCTCGAAGAAACTGCCGAATATATCATCTCGCGCGATGAACTGGGCAGAACGATGAAGCTGCCTAAAGGATATGCAACACTTGCTCTTCCTCTCGATTTCCCGGTAAAGGATATGGACAGCTGGCTCAAGATAAAGCCGATGTATGAATTCCACGAGGACAGAATCAACTGGGAAAGAGTAGAATACGCTATAAAAAGACAAAAAGAGGGCGACGTCGTTGTGGCAAATATGCTCGGCGGATTTGACCTTCCGCGTGAGCTTATGGGCGAGGAATTTGCCTGCATAGCATATTACGAGGAGCCCGAGCTTATGGAGGATATAATTTCCACCGTTACCGATACGGCATTCAAGGTGTTTGACCGCATCAGCGATAAGGTTATGATAGACAATCTTTGCGTTCACGAGGATATGGCGGGGAAATCGGGTCCTCTTGTCGGACCTAACCTTATAGAAGAGTTTATAAAGCCATATTACCGCAAGATATGGGATATGGTCTCGTCGAAGGGCACAAGACTCTTCAGCCAGGACAGCGACGGAAATATGAATCCCGTAATCGACGCATTCCTCGACTGCGGAGTGAACATTACTTACCCCGCAGAGCCTGCCGCAGGAATGGACGTCGTAGAGCTGAGAAAGAAATACGGCAGCCGCCTCGCGTTTAAGGGCGGTATAGATAAGCACGTGCTCAGAAAGTCCAAGGCAGACATCCTTAAAGAGCTTGAATACAAGCTTCAGCCGATAATGCAGTCGGGCGGAATGGTATTCGGACTCGACCACAGAATTCCCAACGGCACTCCGTTTGAAAATTATAAATACTACGTAGAGACCGCAAGAGAGATGCTCGGTCTCCCGCCCGCAGACCCCGAAAAGGGCGTGCACAGAAGAATGGCGTTTTAAATTTTACATAAAAGCAGCAGACCCACCGATCATGACGGTAGGTCTGCTGCTTTTAATAGGGGAGGATTTATAATAATGCTGCCGCTTTTGGCAGCGTCTTATAAGCGTCTTTAATCTATTGACATATCAAGCTTGAAGCGCATGATCTTGCGAAGGGTGTTCTTGGGGAATTCCTCGTCGCGGATCTTGAGAACACCGATCTTTTTGTAGGGTACGGTGGTTCTGTTGTACTCGTCGATAAAGGGCTTGAGATGTGCTCTGTAGTCGGTGATGCTATTCTTTTCCATATATTCCTTGTCGGGATATACCTCGGCAACGATGGCGTTGTGCTCCATTCCGCGACGGCTCTGACCCTCGTAAACGATGATGTCGAGAATACCGGGAACTGCAATCAGCTCGTTTTCGATCTCCTCGGGGTAAACGTTCTTTCCGTTTGAAAGAATAATGAGATTTTTCTTTCTTCCCGTGGTGTAAAGCACGTTGTTTTCGTCAAGCTTTCCGTAGTCGCCCGTCTTGAAGTATCCGTCCTCGGTGAGAGCGTCTGCGGTTGCGTTTTCGTCCTTGTAATATCCGAGCATTACGTTCGGACCCTTGACCCAGATCTCGCCCTCTCCGTCCTCGTTGGGCTGATCGATCTTTACGGTATCGATATCAAGCACGTTTCCTACGCTTCCGGGAACGACGTTTCTCGTTCTGTTTACGGCGATAATAGGCGCACATTCGGTGATTCCGTAGCCGTTGAGAGTAGATATTCCGACAGCGTCAAAGAATGCGAGAATGTCGGGGTTGATGGGCGCGCCGCCCGAAATTATCATCTTGACCTCGCCTCCGAACGCCGCACGAACAGCACCGAAAAGCTTTTTGCGCATATCTATTCCGACCTTGCGCAGACTATTGCTGACCTTTATCATATTTGCGATCAGCTTTTCCTTGCCCTGCTCCTTCACGTTTGCCATTATCTTGCGATAGAAGGTCTCAAGATAGAGGGGAACGAGAACGAGGTGACCGGGCTTTTGCTCCTTGAGCTCCTTCTGAACGTATCTGAGTCCCGAGGAAATATATACTTCACAGCCTATCATAACGTGTCCGATAAGCATTACGGAAGAGCCGTAGGTGTGATGCGGAGGAAGAACTCCCACCGTTTTGTCCGAAAAATCAACGTAAGGAATAACGTCCGAAAGGTCGGAAAGTATAGCCTTCTGTGAGAGCATAACGCCCTTGCCCTTGCCGGTAGTTCCCGACGTGAACACGAGAAGGGACATCTTTTTCGTGTCTATCTCCACGCTGTAATATTCTTTCGGGGATTGCGTGAATTTTTCTCTGCCCTCGTTTATAAGCGCGCGGAGATTTCTTTCGCTGTTTTTCGCGTTAAGATATATAGGCTCTGCGTCGAGATCTGCCTTGTCTGCGATGACCTCCGCCTTGTCTGCGATATCTTCGTCGCAGAAGAGATAGCTTACGTCCGCTCTTATTGCGGTGTCGGCGAGATCCTGCGCAAGCCAGTCGCGGTCAAGAGGAACGAGAACTGCTCCGATACAAAGGGTCGCGTAATAGGTTACCGCCCATTCGTAAGAGAACTTACCGACGATGACGCAGTGCTTATCTGCGCATCCCATATCGAGCATCTCTGTGGCAAGAGCGCGAACGTCGTTTCTGAATTTGATAAAGCTTACCTTTGTGATATCGGGTTTTGTGGGAGATACGCGGTAAGAATATGCAGTCTTTTCTCCGTATTCCTGCGCTGCCCATTCGATGAGCTCGCGCATGTTTACAAATTCCTTCTTTTCGTGCAAAATGTGATCTTTCATATTTAAAAAAGTCCTTTCGTGTGTTGGGTGGGTGTTATAATTATAGGT
>JAFXJH010000074.1 GCA_017532425.1 Clostridia bacterium
CGTCGAGCATCGTCTGCTCCGATGACGTTAGAAATTACAACAGCTTCGATCAT
Source organism: Clostridia bacterium (assembly GCA_017532425.1). Lineage (GTDB taxonomy): Bacteria > Bacillota > Clostridia > Oscillospirales > CAG-272 > SIG672. The sequence continues at coordinate 54 of JAFXJH010000074.1, forward strand.
CCCGACCTTATACGAGAGGAAGCATTTGATGCCGAGCTTCCCACTATCGTTATCCCGCCTCATTCTGTTATAAGAATCGTTTTTGAAAAGTACAAGTAAATATAAAAGTATAATTCTCCTTGATTTGCAGATAATAACATTACAAATTTGTAATCAAGGAGATTTTATATATGAAAGCAACCGGAATTGTAAGAAGGATCGACGATCTTGGACGCGTTGTTATCCCGAAAGAAATAAGAAGAACTATGCGCATACGTGAGGGTGACCCGCTGGAAATATTTACCGATCGCGAAGGCGAGGTCATATTCAAAAAATATTCACCCATCGGAGAGCTTGGCGTTATTGCCTCGCAGTATGCGGAAACTCTTCACAAGACCTGCTCAATAGCCGTTGCGGTCTGCGACAGAAGCTCTGTTATTGCATTTTCGGGTGTTCCGAAGAAGGAATACGCCGACAAAAGCATCTCGCCTGAGCTTGAAAAGATCATCGAAAGCCGTACTCTTTACACCTACGAAAGTGGTAAGGAAAAGCTCTCTGTCACCCCCGATTCCCTCGGACATTTTATAAGCTGTGCCATGCCCATAATCAGCGAGGGCGACGTTGCGGGATGTGTTATCTCGCTATCCGAAAGTGATGAGGACGGTGTGATCGACCGTGACGTCGAGAAAAAGCTGATCGTCACTGCGGCATCTTTTCTGGGTAAACAGCTTGAGAGCTGATTTTACTGAATAATTTCCACTTTTATCTCTAAAAATCGAAAAATAAGCACCCGGAAATGGGTGCTTATTTACGTTATGAAAATTTATTTCTTCTCAAGCAGATCAATAATTCTGTAAAGTCCGAGGAAGAGTCCCGAGAGAGAAAGGAGTGCAAGAACCATTACACGGTCGCTACCCGAGAATCCCGCGTCTTCAAAAACAGCCGTACCTACTATAAATACAAGAACTGCAAAGAAAAGTATTGAAAGCCCGAGCATAATTTTATCTATATGCTGAAAAAATTTCTTAATATATTATTTTATCTTCAGTCTGAAACCCCATTCGGGGTTTTATTTGCTTTATAATTTATTTTTTGACAATTTTTCCTTTGAATTTCGCTTCAAATTTTTCAAGAGTTCCACTTACCAACAGATCCTTTTGACAGATAAAATTATTACTTATCTTTCCGATAGGAAAAACAATTTCATAAAATTCTCCGTAATCACGAACCTCTTTTGCTTCGCTTACAAGTCTGGATTCCGATCCATATCCCGTGACAGATACCATGAATTCATCTTGTATGGTTATCTTTTTTGGTCTTATTTTTTTTCGTTCCTTTTTACTTTTAGGAATTAACGCCGCCAACGGAACAAGAACTGCAACGGCAGCATAGCCTATAAGCAGTTCCCAATATTTATAACAAACAGAGAAAGTAATTATCGGAGGGGCCAAAAACAATAAACCAACAAGGATTATACTTACACCTGTCTGTATACACCTTTTATAAAAATGCTTATCAGCTACTCCGCTAATATATCCATTAAATTCTATCATAGCCAAACCTCCGTTTTTTAACTTTACGCCTATACAGGCAATCTATTTTCTCGCAAGCAGATCAATAATTCTGTAAAGTCCGAGGAAGAGTCCCGAGAGAGAAAGGAGTGCAAGAACCATTACACGGTCGCTACCCGAGAATCCCGCGTCTTCAAAAACAGCCGTACCTACCATAAATACAAGAACTGCAAAGAAAAGTATTGAAAGCCTGAGCATAATTTTATCTATATGCTGAGAAAATTTCTTCATACAAACGCCTTCTTAAAGCAGCGAGAGTGCCGCGCCGATAACCGTTCCGAAGCGCGAATTTTCGGGAATGATATAGTTCACCTCGAAAAGGTTATTCATATTTCCGAACACCTGCTTTGCCTGCGGGAACGTGGTCATATTTCCCGTAAGCACTATATCCTTTACACCGTATCTTCTTGCCGCAAACGCCGCTATCATCGCTACAGACTCGAATATCATATTGAAAAGTCCGAGTGCTATATCAGACGGTGTCGCAAGGTCGCTCAGCTTACCGAAATTGGACGCGGTAAGGTCGGGTGCAAGGCCGGGGTGGATATCCTTTCGCGATATATCGCTTACTCGGAGGTCTACCTTTGATATATCTCCCTGCGAAGCAAGCTCTACTATATTTGCCACGTTATCCGTTCCGAGCATTTTTTTGGAAAGTCCTATGAGCGTTCCGCCGCCCACGCCCGTGCCGCCGAGATATTCGAAATTTCCGTTTTTATCCGCGTGCACGACCGCAGTTCCCGTTCCCATACTTACAACTATCGCTTCATCAAGACCCGACAGATAAAGTCCGCCGCGTCCTACGCAGGGGAATTCGACCAGAGTTTCACATTCGATATTATAAAGCGGGCTTGTTATATAAGTCGCACCGACGCCCGTAAGCATTATCTTTTTTATCTGAGAAAGGTCTATATGATTTTCGGCTGTGAATTTACCGAAGGCTCCGTATATTGATGTAAGCTGATCCTCTGCGTGGACGAACATAGGAGCAACGAGGTTTTTATTTTCATCAAAGCCGACTATCTTCGTCGTGCTTCCGCCTATATCTATACCTAGAACGTATTTATTTGCCATTTTACAGTCTCCTTGACTTGGGATTTTTTTCAGTATAGCATATATTTGGAAAAAAATCAAGAGTTTATCGTACTTTATCGCGCTACACACAAAAATCAAGTCAAATTAGAGATATTAGCTCATTTTTTATTGACAATCGGCATAGTGAAATGGTATAATTATCTTAACTTATCATCTTTAGCAAAGGGGCAGGAGCGGTGACAAGTATACAGGAAAAGCTGTTTTTATTAAAGGACGCAAAATACCGCGATTTCAGCTCGCGTCTGATTCCGGGTGTTCCTTACGAAAGCGTCATAGGTGTGCGCATCCCTCTGATAAGAAGGCTCGCAAAAGAGATGTCGGTGGAGGATGCCAAAGCGTTTTTATCCGAGCTTCCGCATACTTATTTCGAAGAATATCATCTCCATTCATTTCTTATCGAAAGGATCTCCGATTTTGACCTTTGCATAGAAGAAACCGAAAGATTTCTTCCCTATATTGACAACTGGTCGGTATGCGACTCATTTTCGCCGAAGGTATTTAAAAGACACAGGAGCGAGCTTCTTGAGCGCATAAAATTATGGATCGAAAGCTCTCACGCCTATACTGTACGGTTCGCAATTAAAATGCTTATGGAGCACTTTCTTGACGAAGATTTTTCGAAGGAATATCCCGAAGCGGTCGCGTCTGTCAAAAGCGATGAATATTACGTAAAAATGATGGTGGCGTGGTATTTTGCAACCGCGCTTGCAAAGCAGCGTGACACTATACTTCCCTACCTTACAAGATACCGTCTTGACGGCGAAACACACGCTATGGCTATACGAAAGATACTCGACAGCTATCGCATAAGCGATGAAGATAAAAAATACATACGCACATTCAGATCACACGCAAAGGAGAAGGACAAATGAAAAACACGGGAAAGATTTTTTGGGGTATAGTCCTCATTATCGTTGGAGTGATAGTTGCTCTCAACGTCCTCGAAATAACCGACATTGACATATTTTTCGACGGATGGTGGACTCTCTTTCTGATAATTCCGGGACTGATCGGAATTTTCAGGAGCGGTGACCGACTCGGATCGCTTTTTCTGCTCATATTCGGAGCAGCGCTTTTACTTGCCGCGCAGAATATCATTGAATACGATATGATATGGAAGATGCTTTTACCCATCGCGCTCGTATTTATCGGACTTAAGATGATCTTCGGCAATATCTTCAAGCACAAGGAAAGAAAAAGACATCTCAGTGCCGTTTTTTCGGACGAAAGGGCGAAATGGGATAACGAAGTTTTCGGAGACAACGAATTCAACTGCGTTTTCGGCGATCTTAAAATAGCACTTGAAAATGCTATTATCGAAAAGGACGTTACAATAAAAATAAATGCCGTTTTCGGTGACGTCCGCATATCCGTGCCGCACGACGTTAACGTCCGTGTAAATTCGAGTATGATCTTCGGTGATATCAAGAACAAAAGACCAAACGAAACCATCGCTTTCACTCCTACAGTAACTATAGAAGCAAGCGGAGTTTTCAGCGACATAAAGATAGATTGACACACATCAGGGCTTTACAGTGATATACGCGAAAAACATTTAAATAAAATACTACTTCGACGTTTTATCGTTTCGTCTTCAGGCATATCCAAACAAAAGAGAGGCACTGTCAATGATTTTGACAGTGCCTTATGCATTGAAATTATTTTTTCATTACGGTATCTTTGAGTGTGTTACGTTTTACTCAGCGCTATCGGCAGGCTTGAAATTTTTTACGATTTCTTCAAGGAAAATAGTTCCTACATTCTTGCCTATCTGAAGCATATCATTCTGATTCCAATGATAGCGGTCACTTCCGAGAATATCGACCTTTTGGGTATCGGGATTCCACTTCGTGATAAGATACTGAGAGTTATCTACAAAATAGCAGTTTTCTATTTCTTCTGCAAGTTTCTTCTGAAGCGCAATAAAGGGGGCGTTTACGTGCTTTGCGGTATTGGCGTTTTCTACTGCAAAGCCCTCGGATATAGCACCAATAAGCACGGGCATATCGCTAGCACCGCAATCGCTCTCACCATTTGTAAACTCAAGCATTATCTCTGCAAGATCGCGGCGAAGGTCTTCTACAAGGTATTTAAAGGAAAGCTCATACGTTGAGCGGGATGCATGAATATCAGTTTCTCCCTGCATCCAATAAAGTCCGACAATATTCACATTAACATGTCCGCTGTATTCCTTGATCTGACTTATATTTTTCTTGACCTGTGCAAGGAATCCTCTGTAATATCCGCCGGTTATATCGTTATCGTTATAAGACACCTTAAGATGCTCTGCATACGAGGGAGATACCCAGTTTCCGGTAGCATTCTCACCGCTGCTTATATTGCGTATAGAGGATCCACCGTGTGCAAACTTGATTATACCCGCATGTCTTCCTGTTTCTTCATTATAGTATTCGGAAAGAGCCTTCGCCATACCGAGCTCCGGACCTATGTAGTTGGCGTTAGCACCCGCACCTTTGTTAGTTTTTCCCCATGCCAATTCATGGCAGGTAAAGGGCTTACCGCCATATCTCGAGCTTCCCGCGTAATGCACGTTGGTAAATCCTCCTGTACGAACCTCAGGAGCGAATTTACGCATTCCCATTATATCCTTTACCTGAGAAAATCCGACTGCGTTGGACTGTCCCGCGATAAGGTATATATCGATAGTGGTACTGTAATCGATCACTTTTTTACCTTCATCTTCTTTTTGTTCATTTTCATTTTCGTTGTTGTTCTCATTGTTGTTTTCATTGTTGTTCTCATTTTCATCACTTGATTCATCATTTTGGCTGTCATCAGCACATGCTACAAATGAAAGAAGCATAACTAAAACAAGTAACAATGCAATTATTTTTTTCATATTAAAAACCTCCGTTTTTTCAGACTACACTTTCTGTTTGTTACAAGGTACTGTAACTATATCATAATTGCACTAATTTGTCAAGGGACTTACGTTGATTTATGAATACCTCACCCAAGACAAAGTTCTCTGCTTATAAAAATGATGTCACAGTCAATATTAATACGAAACGAAAATTCTTTCCGTATATTTGAATACACAATTTTTTCACTTGACAAAGGGCAGCGTCCGATGCTACAATGACGGTAAGATCTTGTATGACAGCGAGTTCAACCGCGATTTCGAAAATCCTAAAATACAGCTATTTTTACATCAACTGCAGCGATAGAAATCAGCGGCATATTCACCGGCATAATGATAGATCAAACGGCTGTTTAAGAGGAATTTTATGATATACACGAAAAATATTGAAATAAAATACGATGTCGACGTTTTCGTTGCGGGTGGCGGTCCTGCAGGAGTTACTGCCGCTATTGCCGCTGCGCGTCAGGGAAAATCCGTATTTCTTGCCGAAGCCTCGGGTGCTTTCGGCGGGCTCGGCACTCTCGGTATGGTACCGAGCTTTGCGACCTTTTACGACGGAGTAAGCTTTCTTGCTTCGGGCATCGGTCTTGACATACGCAAAAAGGTCTCCCACGATTTTCCGCTTGAGACCCGCTGGACACCCATAGATCCCGAAGAGCTCAAGCGCGTTTACGACGAGGAGATGAGCGCATCGGGTGCGGATTTCTCGTTTTTCACCACAGTTTGTGACGTTATAGCTGCCAACGGCCATATTGACTATGTTATTTGCACCGCAAAATCGGGGTTATTTGCCGTAAAGGCTTCTGTCTACGTTGACTGCACGGGCGACGGCGATCTTTGTGCTCTCGGCGGTGGAGAATTTGAATACGGCGACGTTAGCGGCAAAGTAATGCCCGGATCTCTTTGCAGCTTATGGTCAAACGTAAGCTGGGAGGATACTGACGGACCGCAGAACAAATTTATCGAGAAAGCTTACAACGACGGTGTGCTCACCTACGATGACAGACATCTTACCGGAATGCTAAAGCGCTCCGACTCTCTCGGCGGCGGAAACATCGGTCACATCTTCGACATCGATCCTCTTGACGAGCGCTCTCTGACAAGGTCTATGATATGGGGCAGATATTCTATGACCGAATACGAAAAATATTACAGCAGATATCTTAAAGGGTACGAGAGCGTTAAGCTTTCCGCTACCGCTTCTCTTCCCGGTGTACGCGAGTCGCGCAGGGTAAGATGTGATTACACTCTCTGCGTTGACGATTTTATAAGACGCGCCGTATTTGACGACGAGATCGGAAGATACTGCTATCCCATCGACATACACATAATGAACACCGGCAAGGAGGAGCTTGAGCGCTTCAACAAGGAATATCACAGTATGCGCTACGAAAAAGGCGAATCCTACGGAATACCTTACAGAAGTCTTATTGCGAGATCATTCTCAAATCTTCTCGTGGCGGGAAGATGCATCGGAAGCGACCGTCAGATGCAAGCGTCCGTGCGAGTTATCCCCGGATGCTACATAACCGGTCAGGCTGCAGGTGCCGCTGCCGCTCTTGCGTCCGAAAGCGGAGACGTACGAAATGTAAAATATTCCGACCTTGTGCGCGAGCTCCGTGCTCTTGGTGCATTTTTACCAAACGCTGACCGCGTCTGATACGATATGCACAAATCCCATTTTCTTAATTTAGTTAAAACTACTTTTCATTTGTAACAATTACCATTTTTGAAGTTTTCTTTTTGGTCATAGTTAACATTGATTTTGTAAGAATATTATATTATAATGTCTTTGTATTATTTTAAAAATGCCGTCATTTATTTTTGACGATTTTTACGGAGGAAATTATGAACACTTATCAGATTCCACGTCCTGAGCATCCGAATCCCCAGTGGGAAAGAAAGAACTGGACAAACTTAAACGGCGAATGGCTCTTTGAGATCGACAACGGTGCGAGCGGCGAAAACAGAGGTCTTCAGAACGAGGCTACTCTTTCGGGCAAGATCACTCTCCCCTTCTGCCCCGAATCCGAGCTTTCCGGAATAGGCAACAAGGATTTTATGTTCTGCGTTTGGTACAAGAAGACTCTTACCTTTACTGAGGAGCAGCTCTGCGGAAACCGAGTTATCTTCCATATCGGTGCGGCAGACTTTGAAACCAAGCTTTGGGTAAACGCTAAGCCTATCGGTCTTCCACATATCGGCGGATTCACTTCTTTTGAATATGACATCACTTCCGCTCTTACTGCAGGCGAAAATATCGTTACTATCGCTTGCTACGACGATACACGCTCTCCGAGACAGCCCGGCGGCAAGCAGTCCCCGAGATACGAGTCTCACCGCTGCTACTACACACGAACCACGGGTATCTGGCAGACCGTCTGGTACGAGATCGTTCCCGAAAGCTACGTTAAGTACGCAAAGATCATTCCCGATCTTGAAAACGTATCTGTTTCCATAAACGCAGAGCTCTGCGGCACGGGCGATCTTTCTGCCGAAGTATTCTACGAGGGCAAGAAGGTCGGCGAGGCATCCAAGAAGAATCTCTCTGTCAACGGACAGCTCGAAATTCAGCTTTCCGAAAAGCACGTATGGGAGCTCGGCGCAGGCCGTCTCTACGATCTCGTTATCCGCTTCGGACAGGACGAGGTAAAGAGCTATTTCGGTCTCAGATCCATCGAAATGAAGGACGGAAAGTTCCTTCTCAACGGCAAGAGCGTTTTCCAGCGTCTCGTTCTCGACCAGGGCTTCTATCCCGACGGAATCCTCACCGCTCCCAGCGAAGAGGCTCTTATCAAGGATATTCAGTGCGGTCTTGACGCAGGCTTCAACGGCGCGCGACTCCATCAGAAGGTATTTGAACCGAGATACCTCTACAACAGCGACAAGATGGGTTACATAGTCTGGGGCGAATACGGCAACTGGGGCGTTGACTATTCTGACATCGCAAACCTCTCCACATTCCTTCCCGACTGGATGGCATCTGTAAAGCGCGATTTCAACCATCCCTCGCTTATCGGCTGGTGTCCCTTCAATGAGACATGGGATTACGGTCCTCAGGCTAAGCGTCAGGATCCCAACCTTCTTCGCATAGTTTACGAGCAGACAAAGCTCTACGACCCCACCCGTCCTTGCATCGACACAAGCGGCAACTACCACGTTGTTACCGATATCTACGATATCCACGATTACGAGCAGAATCCCGAAATATTCAAGGAAAACTACGACAAGCTCTACAAGGAAGGCGAGCTTCACGACAGATTCAAGGCACGTCAGACCTGGAAGGGTGAGCCCGTATTTATCTCCGAGTACGGCGGTATCGGCTTCCAGCTCGTTAACAACGATTACGAAACCGGCAGAAGAACCACAAGCTGGAGCTACGGAAAGTCTACCTTCAGCTACGAAGAGTTCTACGAAAGATACAAGGGACTTACTCACGCTATTCTCGACAACCCGAGAATGTTCGGCTTCTGCTACACGCAGCTTACCGACGTTGAGCAGGAAAAGAACGGTCTTTTCAACTACGAGGACCGCACACCCAAATTCGATATGGCTATCATTTCCGAGATCAACAAGAAGAAAGCAGCCATCGAAGACTAAAAACAAAACCGAAAAGCCTTGTGAACAAAATTCGCAAGGCTTTTTTGTTTATTCTGATATTTTATCGGTAAAAAATGCACAAAATCAACTATTTACTTTTAGTGACAGTTCACACCGCTATTATCTATTTTTAACAATACGGATATCACTTACGCACAAACGCTTTGCATCGAAAAAACTACAAAATCAAGACGTGAAAAGTGATTTTTGTCTATCGTATTACTTGATTTTTTGCTTTAACGTATTATAATATAAGCGTAACATAAACAAAGAATTCATATGGCAAAAGAAAGGACTCTTACAAGCTATGAATACTTACAGTATACCCCGTCCTGAGCATCCGAATCCCCAATGGGAGAGAAAAAACTGGAAAAACCTCAACGGCGAGTGGATGTTTGAAATAGACCACGGTGCAAGCGGTGAGGACAGAGGTCTTCAGAATAAAAGCACACTTTCGGGAAAGATAAATCTTCCCTTCTGTCCCGAGGCCCCTCTTTCGGGAGTCGGATACAAGGATTTTATGCGCCGTGTATGGTACAAAAGGGTCATCACCTTTACAGAGGAAGAGATATGCGGCAATCGCGTTATATTCCACATCGGTGCCGCCGATTACGAGACCAAGGTATGGGTAAACGGCACTCTCGCAGGTCTTCCCCACATCGGTGGATACACTTCCTTTGAGTATGACATCACAAAGCTTCTCACAGTCGGTGAAAATCTTATCACCATTTCCTGCTACGACGACACACGCTCTCCTATGCAGCCTCGCGGAAAGCAGTCCGAGGTATACGAATCCAAGGCCTGCGATTACACACGAAACACGGGTATATGGCAGACCGTCTGGTACGAGATCGTTCCCGAAAGCTACATAAAATACGCAAGGATAATTCCCGACCTTGAAAATCTCTCCGTTTCGATAGACGTCGAGCTTTGCGGTCGCGGTGATCTCTCGGCGGAGGTCTTCTACGAGGGCAAGAAGGTTGGTCAGGCATCGAAAAAGAATCTTTCTGTCACCGGTCAGCTTGAGATCGCTCTTTCCGAAAAGCATCTTTGGGAGCTCGGTCACGGTCGTCTGTACGATCTTATTCTCCGCTTCGGGCGTGACGAGGTAAGCAGTTATTTCGGTCTTCGCAAGGTCGAGATGCAGGGTATGAAGTTCACCCTCAACGATGAAAGCATTTTCCAGCGTCTTGTTCTCGACCAGGGCTATTATCACGACGGAGTTATCACCGCTCCCACCGAAGAAGCTCTTATCAAGGACATTCAGTGCGGTCTTGATGCCGGATTCAACGGTGCGCGACTCCATCAGAAGGTCTTCGAGCCTCGATATCTCTATCACTGCGACAAAATGGGATACATGGTCTGGGGCGAATACGGCAACTGGGGTATCGACTACTCAAATCTTGCCGGTGTTGCAAACTATCTTCCCGACTGGCTTTCTGCCGTAAAGCGCGATTTCAACCATCCGTCTATCATCGGTTGGATGCCCTTCAACGAGACATGGGATTACGGTCCTCAGGCCAAGAGATGCGACCCGAGATTCATAAACATTATCTACAGTCAGACGAAGATCCTCGATCCTACCCGTCCGTGTGTTGACGCCAGCGGTAATTATCACGTAGTTACCGACATTTTTGACGTTCACGATTACGAACAGAATTACACTCTCTTCAAGGAGCACTACGACAAGCTCTACAAGGAACACGATCTTTACGACCGTGTCGGCAAGGTCCGTCAATGCTGGAATGGCGAGCCCGTAATGGTATCCGAATACGGCGGAATCGGTTTCCGACTTGAGCAAAACGGCTTTGCCCAGGGCAGAAAGGGCACTTGGAGCTACGGAAAAGCCGCTTACAGCTTTGAAGAGTTTTATGAAAGATACAAGGCACTTACCGATGCCATCCTCGACAATCCCATGATGTGCGGTTTCTGCTATACCCAGCTCACCGACGTTGAGCAGGAAAAGAACGGTCTCTTCAACTACGTCGACCGCTCCCCAAAATTCGATATGGCTATCATTTCCGCAATAAACAAGCGCAAAGCCGCTATTGAGGTTTAAGGAACTTTTTGAAAAAAGTTCCTTAAAAACCTTCAAAAACTTTTCTGAAAAGGTTTGACACTACTGCTAATGTAATTCTAACTGAGGTAAGGAAAAAACCATCTCAAACGCCGAAGTTTTTTTCCTTCCCTCAGACTCCCAACCTTTTTCCTTGGCTAAAAGCTTTTCGTTTATTATTTTTTAAGGAACTTTTTGAAAAAAGTTCCTTAAAAACCTTCAAAAACTTTTCTATAATAAAAAACTTATCAGCATCAGGAGCCATACTATGAATCAGATTCAAGATACAGACGCCGAGCTTAAAAAGCGATTCCCCGAAAATCAAGTTATAAACGATGATTTCGGGCGCAGCTCGGTCATGGTCTACATTCCGCGTTTTAATTTAAGTGACGTTATCGACGGTGCTTCGGAGACTCCGCACCCTGCGTTTATTGTAAACGGCAAGCTTCTTTCTGGAATATATATTTCAAAATTCCAGAACGTGCTTACAGATTCTCTTGCCTATTCTCTTCCCGACAAAGACCCTGCGACCTTCGTAAGCTTTGACGAGGCTATTGAATATTCTGCCGCAAAGGGCGAGGGTTGGCATCTTATGACTGCCGCCGAATGGGGTGCTATTGCGCTTTGGTGTCAGAAAAACGGATGGCTTCCATACGGAAACAACGACGGCGGAAAGGACATCCGCGAGGAAAATATCAGCGCACGGATAGCATATCGCGACGATGAAAAAGCGATCTGCCGCACCGAGACCGGAAGCGGTCCCGTAAGCTGGAGTCACAACAAGCGTGAAGACGGAATATACGATCTTAACGCCAACGTATGGGAATGGGTCGGCGGAATGCGTCTTGTTTTCGGCGAGGTACAGATCCTCGAAAACAATGATGCCGCCTCTTCCGAAAATTCACAGTCTGCAGACTCCGAAGCTTGGCGTGCCATTGACGGAACGACCGGCGATCTTATAGCTCCCGACCGATTCGGAAAAACGCCCGGCAGCGTAAAGCTTGACAATATAGACGGAATATGGACTTACGTTTCATGCGAGCTCACAAGCTGTGAGAACAAGGTACGCTTCTGCGATTTCGGTGACGTTATCGCTGACGGCAGCGTATGTCAGAAAGCCAAAGAGATCTTATATTCTCTCGGTCTGCTTTCAAGCCGTCCCGGATACGATTACGACGGAGTATCATTATACGCAAACAACGGTCTTGCCGAGCGTATTCCCTTCCGCGGAGGGCGCTACGGCCAAGGCAAAAACACGGGAGTTTTCAAGACCTGCCTTGACGATCCGAGATCCTTTTCGGGAAATCCCGTCGGATTCAGATCGGCGTATTTTGTTTTTGAAGATAAATGAAAAATTAAAATTAGCTCGGAATTACCGAATATCGGCGATTCCGAGCTTATTTTATTAATTTATTCACCTATAACGAAAGATGCGTTCGGATTAGGGTCACGCTCGTCGAGGGAATTCATCAGCTTTCCCTTGCCCATATCTATCATACTCGCGCCATTTATTATCGGATCGTCGGTGCGCCTTTGCCAGTCCTCAAGCGCTCTTGCATGTCTTGCATATTCCTCTGCATATTCGGGGTCTTCAGCAAGGTTCACACGCTCTGTCGGGTCTGCGTACAGATCGAAAAAGAGCTCCGTCGGCTTTGCCTTATGGAAATATTTTGTGCCGAGATAGAGATCCTTTGCTCTGCCCGCGTCAATATTGGCAGGTCTTGCTTCATTTGCGCCGTCGTAAAATCTTATCAGCTTATACTGCTTACTGCGCACCGAGCGCATCGGCTGATAGGTTGCGTGGAAGGTGACCTCCGAGAATACGAACTCGTTTATTTCTTCGATTTCCTTATCAAGCAGGGGCATCATAGATCTTCCCTGAAGGAATTTAGGCTTTTCTATTCCCAGAATATCGCACACGGTCGGATACAGGTCGATATGCGAGCAGAGTGCATTACACACGCCGCGTTCTCTTCCCGGAATACGCAAAATAAATGAAACGCCTATTCCCGTATCATAAAGATTACATTTCATATTCGGAAGTGCAAGTCCGTGGTCTGTCGTGAACAGCACTGCCGTATTCTCCCACAGACCGTTATCCTTAAGGGCATCCATAACTCCCCCGACACAGCGGTCTACTACCGAAAGGCTTTCGAGATAATTACAGTATTCTATTCTCGTTTCGGGAGTATCCGCTATCGGAAACGGCGGAATAACGTAGTCGGGCTCGGGATTCCTTGCCTTTGGCCACGGCTTATGCGTATTATTAAGTCCGAGCGAAAGGAAGAACGGTCTACCGAGATTTTTCGGATCCGACAAGAATTTTCTGACGCCTTCGAGATTATTAAAGTCTGTTTCGCTTCCGTTTTTTCCCGAGATATTATTTATCTCGCAGTAGCCGAGCTTAATAACGTCACTCTTTACCGCCTCGTGCTGAACTCCGAAAAGCACGGTATGATATCCGTTTTTTCGCAGATGATTTGCGAGATGCTCATTTGGTCTTTCGAGCGCAAAGCCCCTATGTGCGAGACCGAGCATTCCGCAGTTATGCGGAGTCTGTCCGGTCAGCATTGCCGCGCGGCTTGGCGAGCAGGTCGGCGCACAGCAGTACATATTACGAAATATCGTTCCCTCGTGTGCAAGTTCGGTAAGCGAGGGATTATCCGCCGCTATTCCGTACGGCTCGATATATCTTCCGCTGTCGTGTGTGTGGATGTAGATAAAATTCATTTTGTACTCCCCATAATAAATTTCAGTTTACAGGTCAGTTCTCAAATTCAGTCAGGTCGATCTTCGTTATTTTACAGCATTTAAGCGGGTCACGCTCGCCGTTTGAGTGATAATATGCAACGAGAATATATTCTTCTCCCGCGAGGACAGAAGCATAGCAATATCCGTTTTCGGGGTCGTCCTCTATTGCGAATATCTTTTTGAAGGTTTTCGCATCGTCGGTGCTGACCGCGCAGGCAAGAGGCGTTCTTCCCCACGTGCGCGGATGCGCTTCTCTTCCCGTATAATTCGGCGTGGGATTGAATATCGAAACGGTATATTTATCGCTTATTCTTTTAACGTTCATCGGTGCGGGCGGTGACGTAAAAAATTCGCTTACCACGGGTGTAGTCCAGGTCATACCCTCATCTTCCGAATAACAGCTATACTGATTACCCGACCACGTTCTCGAATACGCCCAGACCTTACCGTCAGCATACTGATACAGACCCGTTTCCTGAAGTCCGCCTGCCGAGCCCTCGAAGGGATGATTTACGCCTATACCCGTCGTATTCCATGTATACCCGTCGTCATCTGAATAGTAAAGTCTGAATACTCCTTTATTATCTATTCTTCCGTTTTCGTAAGAAGCGTGCAGATTAAGCGGCAAAAGTATTCTTCCGCTCTCAAGTCGGCGTACTCTGTCATTCTCGTAAACGAAGTATCCCTCTTCATTTATACATCTTATCGGCTCAGACCAGGTTTTTCCTTCGTCTGACGAGCGTCTTAAATAGATGTTCATCATCACAACGGTGGTGGATTCTTTTAAATATTTACAGCCGTAAAAAATTCCGATATCTCCGTTATCCATCCGCAAAAGCGAAACGCACATATTATTTACGTCATCGTTAAGGAAAAGATCGCGGTGGCCGCCCCAGGTTTCGCCCTCGTCCCCGGAAAAGACAGCCGCTATTACCGCCTTACCGTGGTCATGGCTGTTTCCGGTAGTATAACGCGAATATGCGTACATTATATCTCCGTTTTTCAGTCTGATAAACGCACCCTCTCCGTTACGAGCGTTTTCAGCCGACGTTTTAAGCATATATACTTCTCTTCCGATCTTTTTCATAAAACAATCTCCTATACTGCGGTGTTTTTATAATTATAGCACCAAACTGCTGTATTTTCAATAGGAAAATCAAAGTACGGGTATTTATCCGACAAAAAATCGGTCCGCTCAAGGCGGACCGATTTTTATATATCTTAAATTACATAAACATTATCGAGTTGATAACGCCTTCAAGATATTCCTGTCTGCCGCTTGACGGAAGCTCGGGTGCGCCCATATCCTCTGCGTATTTTGCGAGCTCCTCGAGTGTCGTTTCGTTATCTATTATCTTCTTTCCGATTCCGCTGTTGAAGCTTGCATAACGCTCCTTAACGAACTCGTCTATACGTCCGTCCTCGATTATTGCCGCCGCCTTCATAAGTCCGAGTGCGAAAGCGTCCATACCGAGTATAAACGCGTGGAACATATCCTCTGCGGTATAGCTCGGACGTCGGTTTTTAGCGTCGAAGTTAAGTCCGCCCGTAAGTCCGCCCGCCTTGATTATCTCGTACATACACATTGTAGTTTCGTAGATATTATAGGGGAATTCGTCGGTATCCCATCCGAGAAGGTAGTCGCCCTGGTTAGCGTCTACCGATCCGAGCATTCCGTTTATTGCCGAAACTCGGAGATCGTGCTGGAAGGTATGTCCTGCAAGTGTTGCGTGGTTTGCTTCGATATTAAGCTTGAAATCCTTATCGAGTCCGTACTTTCTGAGGAATCCTATCGCTGTTGCCGCGTCGAAATCGTACTGATGCTTCATAGGCTCCTTCGGCTTGGGTTCGATATAGAAGTCGCCCGTAAAGCCTATCGATCTTCCGTATTTTACAGCCATCTTCATAAGGCGCGCGATATTTTCTTCCTCAAACTTAACGTCTGTATTGAGAAGAGTTTCATATCCTTCTCTTCCGCCCCAGAATACGTAGCCCTTTCCGCCGAATTTGACGGTAAGCTCAAGAGCCTTCTTTATCTGTGCCGCCGCGAAGCAGTAAACGTCAGCCGAGTTTGTGCTTCCCGCGCCGTTCATAAATCTCGGATTCGAGAACATATTTGCCGTTCCCCAAAGACACTTTATGCCCGTTTCATTCATTTTTGCGAGAATATAATCGGATATTTCGTCAAGGCGTTTATTGGTTTCCTTGATATCGTCAGCCTCGGGAATAATATCCACGTCGTGGAAGCAGAAATACTCTATACCGAGCTTCTGCATAAATTCAAAGCCCGCGTCTACCTTTGCCTTTGCGTGCTCCATCGTACCCTTTTCGGCACCGAAGGATTTATCCGCGGTATCGCGTCCGAACATATCTGTTCCCGCAGCGCAGAGGTTATGCCACCAAGCCATAGCGAAGGGGAGATGCTCCTTCATAGTTTTACCGAGAACTACCTTTTCCGCATCGTAGAATTTGAACGAAAGCGGATTTTTGCTTTTTGCTCCCTCATATTTTATTGTGGGGATACCTGTGAAAATTTCTTTCATAATTAGTACACTTTATATCCTTTCTGTGTAATTCTTTATAGTTTTATTAAAATTTACCTTAGTTTTTCTTACAAAGCTCGACTTCCTGAAGCACCATACCGTATGCGCTGTCCGGCGGATTTGCATTTATTACCTCGCCGTTCCAGCCCTTTGCGAAGTTACCCGAATAGCATATCCACATTTTACTTCCATCCGAAGAAATGAATTTAGACGGGAAATTCACAAAATACGCCTGCTCGCCAAAATCCTTCATATAGGTTACAAGCTTCCACTTGCCCGTTAAAGACTCGCTTTCGAGAATATAGGTATTCATTTTTGACACAGTCGTTCTACCGTCTGTTACTGCCATAAAGTAGCGCTTCAGCGCGGGATTATAGGTAACGGTGACGCAGCCCATATTATTTTTCCATTCAAGAAGAGGCTCGATCCTTGCAAAATCGTTTGTCCATACTGCGTTACCCTTTTCATCCTTGCCCGCATAAAATTCATATGCGCTCGGATCGTTGACCGTTTCGGGTGACGGTGTAACACGTATAAGATAGATCTGATCGCCCGTTATCCAGCTGTTATGCGCAAAATCCTCTATTGCTACCGGATAGAATTTAAGATCCGATCCGTGTGCAACAAGATACGCCTTGCCGTCGGGCGAATACTGCATATTCTGTCCGAAATCAACGAAGTGAGGTGAGCCTATTTTTACCGGCCAGCCTCCGAGACCGGTTTCATTAAATATCGATCTTTCGGGAGTATGCGGACATTCCTCCCATGTTTTACCGAAATCTCTTGAAACGCGAAATCCCACAAACGGACCGAGATGAGGCCAGTTATAAACGTAGTCACCGAAGCGCGTAGATCCGTAAAGTCCGAGGCAATACGTGCCGTAGTACCATATACCGTTATGCACGAGCGAGCCGCATGGATAGCGCCCCGTATAGGGATATGTATCCGCGTACTGATTTTCGAGCGGAATGATCTTAAGATCAAGCGGATCATCACCCTCAAGGATCGCCTGACCTGTCGTCGTTGTAAGCTCCGCTATAAGCTTACCGTTTTCTCTTCGCAAGATATACTGCGAATTACATGCAACGCCCTCTGTTACACCGTCTGTAAACGGAGAGTACATTTTGCCGTCACTTGCCCACGACGGATAGAAGGTATCGCCTACCGCGTAGTGACGGCTTTCTCCCGTAAAGCGAAGTCCTTCCCAAATATCTGATTTCGCAAACGGAATATTTGCCGGAGGGTCTGATTTCCAAATAAAGCCTTCAAAGCTCATAACAGAATTTCTCCTTTACGTATTATACTGCAATATTTTCCAGTCAGGCTTCGTTAAAAAAGTCTTTAAGTGCAGGATACAGCTTCTTGAATTTTTGATATTTTTCCTCGTATCTTGCCGCTATATCGGGATCGGGATATACCGTTTCTCTGATCTTAACGAATTTTTTCGCGCATTCGGACAGATTTTCGTATTCGCCCGATGCGACCATTGCGAGTATCGCTCCTCCGTAGCCCGGTCCTTCCTCGGTGGTCGGTATTTCAAGCGGAATATTAAGCGTATTGGCGAGTATTTTTCTCCAGAGCCGTGACCTTGCTCCTCCTCCGCAGAGCGTGCTGTGCGTAATATTTACGCCCGCTGCACTCACTATATCCATATTTTCCTTAAGCACGAAGGCTACTCCCTCAAGCACCGCCTGATAGATATCCGCGCGAGTGGTGTCCATACGCATACCGACGAGCGTTCCTCTTGCATTTGTATCGTTTATCGGACTGCGCTCTCCCATAAGGTACGGAAGGAAAAATACGTGATTATTTCCGAGCGCGTCGGTGCTTACCTTTTCTTCCTCTGCGCGGTAATCGGAGGTACCAAGTATCTCCTCGCAGAACCATTTATTGCAGGACGCCGCCGAAAGTATACAGCTCATAAGATGGAATTCTCCGTTTGCGTGACAGAATGCGTGTATCGCGCCGTCCGCCGCCGATGAGAAATTCTTACACGGCATAAATACCGTTCCCGACGTGCCGAGAGAAATATTGCAATCTCCATCCGACACAGCTCCGGTTCCTATTGCAGCCGCTGCGTTATCTCCCGCGCCCGCAACTACCTTTACGTCCTTTGAAAGTCCGAAAAGCTCTGCGATCTCGGGGAGAATATTGCCTATCACGTCATAGCTTTCAAAAAGCTTCGGAAGCTTTTCTTCGCTTATTCCGCATATCTCGAGCATTTCCTTCGACCAGCATTTATTTTTGCAGTCGAGAAGGAGCATTCCCGACGCATCCGAAAGATCGCTTGCATGCACTCCCGTGAGTCGGTAGTTTATATAGTCCTTCGGAAGCATTATTTTATCTATTTTGGAGAATTTTTCGCTCTCGTTTTCCTTCATCCAAAGGATCTTCGGAGCGGTAAATCCCGCAAAAGCGATATTTCCCGTAAGCTCGAGAAGCTTTTCCTTTCCGATCACGTTATTAAGGTAATCTGTTTGCGCGTACGTTCTGCCGTCATTCCACAAAATGGCGGGGCGAATTACGTTATCATCCCTATCGAGAACAACGAGTCCGTGCATCTGTCCGCCTGCGCCTATACCGCAAACGAGCGATCTGTCAAATCCGCAAAGAAGCTCGTCAATTCCCTCGCAGAGCGCGCTCCACCAATCCTCGGGAGCCTGCTCGCTGTATCCGGGTGCGGGGAAATAAACGTTATATTCCTTACTGACCTTATTTTTGATATTACCGTCACAGTCAACCAGAAGAAGCTTCATTGAAGAAGTTCCGAGATCGACGCCGATATAATATCTTGTCATATATAGACACCCCTTTTTTATTGAATTATTTATAATTATTATACCGAATAAATCTTGACTTTTCTCGCAAAATACGGTACAATAAGTAGACAAAATTTGTTTTTTGATTGGATAAGAAAAAATGTTTTATCAATTCAGCCATCACGGATCCGGAGATTACTTTGTAAAAGAGTATCGCGAGGACTTCAGCTTTCCTCTTCATCTTCATCCCTGCTTTGAATTTATAACCGTTCTTTCGGGCGAGATCAAGATAATCGTCGATACGAAAGAGTATAATTTACACAGCGGAGAGGCTCTGCTTATTTTCCCGAATCAGCTTCACTCTCTTCAGTCCGAAAAGAGCAGACATATGCTCTGCATCTTCTCGCCCGTGCTTGTTCAGGCTTACTCTGCCAAGACCGAAAAGAATATTCCCGAAAGCAATTTTTTCACTCCCGACCCCTATCTTATAAACGCTCTGGACGAGCTTCCCGAGGATTCAAAGAGCTTTTACAAAAAGGGAGTGCTCTACTCTATCTGCGCGCAGTTTGACAAAGACAGACGCTATATTTCCAAGGACACTATCCGCAGCGACCTTCTTTCAAGGATATTCGCTTTTGTTGAAGAATCGTACGACAAAAGCTGCTCACTCGGAGACCTTTCGCACAGCATCGGATACGATTACGCTTATCTTTCACGTTATTTTAAAAAATCCACGGGAATATCTTTTATCGAGTATCTCAATCAGTACAGACTGAGCAGTGCCTGCTCGCTTCTTGAAAACACTGACGTACCCATTCTTGAGTGTGCGCTCAGCAGCGGATACACCTCTCTGCGCAGCTTTAACCGAAATTTCAAAAACAGATACGCTATGACTCCGCAGGAATACCGCGCAAAAAGCAGAAAGCATATCTGACACGCAAAAAAGTGTGAAAAAATATAAAAAAATTTGTAAAAACCCCTTGACAAGCGGTGACGTGTGTGGTACAATACCCGAGTACAAAGAAGAAGAACGCTCCGTTCTCACCTGCAGGTCTTTATCTGTCGGGTCAAGATTATTGTAATCATGATACGGTTTGGTCGTTTCGACCTGCCCTATCTGTGTTTGCGTAGTTCGTGCGGAGAGTTATCTTCCGCACTTTTTTATTTTCCATTTTAGCTTGGAGGTGCTTTTCCATCAAGACTACAGGTCAGAAAGAACATTTGGTAAATGAGGAAATCTTCGAAGAAGGATTCGCACAGTCCGCTCAGATAAGAGTTATCGGTCCGGATGGCGAACAGCTCGGAATACTTACCGCAATAAGCGCTCTCAACTCTGCATACGACAAAGGTCTTGACCTTGTTCTTATAGCTCCGCAGAGCGTTCCGCCCGTTGCAAGGATCATGGATTACGGAAAATTCAGATTCGAGCGCGAAAAGAAGAAAAAAGAGGCAAAAAAGAATCAGCAGAAGGTAGAAGTCAAGGAAGTTCAGCTTTCCTGCAAGATCGAACAGAACGACTTCAACACCAAGGTAAACAACGCAAGAAAGTTCCTTTCCGCAGGTAATAAGGTAAAGGTTCTCGTTGTGTTCAAGGGACGTCAGCTTGCTCACCAAGAGGTAGGAGTTACTCTTATCGAACAGTTTGAAGAGGCTGTTGCAGATCTCGGTGCCGCTGAAAAACGCCCCGCTATGGAAGGTCGTTCCATGACTCTTCTCATTTCACCGACCAAGCCTGCCGCAAAAGCTCAGCAGCAAAACAATACTCAGGATAAAAATTGAAAGGATTATATGTTATGAACAAAGTAAAATCGCATCGCGCATCCGCTAAGAGATTTTCTCTCACAAAGAGCGGAAAAGTAAAGATCAACCATTCGCATCACCGCCACAACCTCGGACTTAAGTCTCAGAAGCGCAAGAGACATCTCCGTACAGGCACAACTCTTCACAAGTCTATGGCTCCCACAGTAAGAGCTATGATTCTTAAATAAGAGAAAATCAGTTTATTACTATTAGGAGGATATAGAAAATGGCAAGAATTAAGGGCGCTATGATGACGCGC
>JAFXJH010000006.1 GCA_017532425.1 Clostridia bacterium
AATCTTCCTCGGCAGGATGGCATTCGCTTTTACGGGAACCTGCTGTCTTTGGATAACGGCATAGATTATACCATATTCCGATCGATTTGTCAATAGGTTTTTGAAAAAAACTTTCGGTTTTTCAAAAATATTTTTCGGAGGGTAATATTTTCCTTTATTTATAGGAGAGAAGGTGCTGTTGTTTACATCAGGTTCACATTTCGGGTGTATAATAAAATGAATATATATTTAGAAAGGTAAAAAAATGTCTTTTACGCTTTTGAGCCGCGATAAAGAGTCGGCTTTGAAAAATATTGAACTCTTCTTTATGATCGCGCTGACCTTTGCGCCGCTTGCCGCATTGCTGCGATCTATTGCGTTCTTTACCTCGTTTGATGCCGAGATCGGGTATTTCAACGATGGCTTCTTCAGCGATACGGTCAGCTCGATGCTCGTGGTTTGCTCGATCTTCTTCCTTGCGGGCTTTATATTTATATCAAAGGAAGCAAAGCTTTCGGCGAATATTGACAACAGCGCGAATTCGATCTTCTTTTCGGCTTGCTTTGCGGGATTTGTAATGCTTGCTGACTTTGCCTACAAGATTTATACTCTGATCGGCGAGGATAAGTTTGCTTACTACAAGTTTATTTTCAACCCCGCTTTCAAAGCTGAAAATGCTTATATGATCCGGGCTACCGCCATCATTGAGATCGCGGGCGTGCTTGCGTCGGTCCTTACCGCGGCGTGCTTCTTCGTTCGTTCCTCCAAGGTGCCGAAGGCGAAGCTTTCCGCGATCCTCGGATTCTTCCCGATCATCCGTGCACTCGTCGGTGTTGCCGAGATCTATTTTGATATGAAGGTTCAGATGAACCATCCCTCGAAGCTTATGCTTCAGTTCGCGCTTATTGCAGTTATGTTCTACTTCCTTTGTGAGGAAAGATTTTACGTTTCGGATGAACATGCACGTCCGCGCAGATTCTTTATCAGCGGATGCCTTGCCTTCTTCCTTGCGTTCGTCGGCGGAGTTTCCGAGATCGTCGGATTCTTCTCGGGTAAGCTTTCAAAGGGCGATTTCTGCGTAGAGGCTTTCTTCTGCCTCGTAATGAGCTTCTACATTCTCGCAAGAACCAACGCATTCGTGAGATGCGTAAAGGTTGAATCCGATTCAGAAATCGAAGCCGAAGAGGCTGTCGAAGAAGAGAAGAGCGAAGAATAATTCCTTCCTTATTATATATAACAAAATTCGTCATTTTCTCCGCAAGTGAGAAATGAGAGGAGCGGACGTATGTCGGTAGATTTTGCTGTTGAAAGAATTATATGGCTTCATAAAAGAATAAAGGACGAGTACTATCCGAACGCAATGCGTCTGTCCGAAAGATTCGGTATCTCCCACCGTCAGGCACAGCGCGACTGCGATTATCTCAAGCGAAAGATCGGTGCACCTATCGCGTTTGATCGCTCGAAACAGGGATACTACTACACCGAGCCCTTTTCGCTTCCCGATTCTATCAGAGTCGAGGACCCACGCGATATCTCGAATATCGTTGCCCTCGCTGATATGCTCGGAGGTTCTGATGAATCGACGCAGATCTCGATCCCATATTCGGCTCTGCTTCAGATCCCCGATAAGCTCGTTGCGCTTGAGCTTGCTCCCTTCGTCACAAGACGAGTCGGCAGTAAAGGTAAGTACATATGCGAATTCCAGAACATCCGCGTTTTCTTTGGTGCGCTTATTGCTTCGGACGCGGAGATACGTATCCTCGAGCCCGAATGGCTGAGACTTGATTTTTGCAAGTCGCTTGACAGATTGAGAGCGGCGAACGGCGAGATTCCCGAGGAAAATGCGCAAATTGACGAAAATAACGGGGATTGATCGGTAAAACGCCTCACCCTTATCGTATTTTTAGCAAAAGAACCAAAAATCCGCCTCCGAAAAACGAATCGGAGGCGGTAAATTTGTGCAG
>JAFXJH010000075.1 GCA_017532425.1 Clostridia bacterium
GATATAATGAAAAGTCAGACGGCAGACGAAAATATGCGCACATACGTTGAGGCATCCGAAAGCACGGCTATGCGGCTGAAGGGACTGTCCGATGACCTTTTCAACTACTTTTTAGCCTTTGGAAGCACAAAAGAAAACTTCAATATTGAAAAATACGATGCAAAGACCCTTGTTGAGCAGCTTCTCTCCGAGCCGGTGATACTTCTTGAAGAAAAGGGCTTTGACGTAAAATTTGAGCATGGCGAAGAACTTTTTGCAGAAGGCACAGAGGTGCTGACCGATGCTCCGAAGCTTATGCGTATTGTGGACAATCTTTTCTCGAATCTTTCAAAATATGCAGACCCGGCACATCCCATAAGCGTCACACTCGGCTCGGATGCTGATGGCATCGTGCTTGAAATCAGAAACCGTAAAAGGAACGATGAGATCACCGCCGAAAGCAACGGTATAGGACTCAAAACCTGCGAAAGGCTTGCATCATTTGTGGCAAAGAGCTTCGAATACAGCGATGACGGCGAAAGCTTTACTGTAAAGCTTGTTCTTGACACGTCATCCGAAAAATCTCCGTTGGAGTGATCTATATGATAAGCTTTAAGGAATTGAACGAAGAGAATAGCAGCCTGCTTGCAGCAGAGCTTACCTCAGAAAACGCCGCTCTCCGTGCGGATGTGGAAGAAATAATCTCAAGTTTTGCAGGATCGCTCGATGAAGCAGGCTTTGCGTTCTGTCTTTCGGAAGAATTTTTACTTGTGAGAATATTTGACGGAGAAGGCTACATTTTTGTTTATCCGATAGCTCTCACAGATGACGCAGATGCAAAAGTGGCACTCGAGAAATTACGCCTGTACGCCGTTCGCGAGGAAATACCGCTTATCCTCTGTGACGTCCCCGAAAGCTCGCTTTCGGAAGTTGAGGATCACTTTCGGTACACCGAGGCCTATGCCGAGGATGACGACGGAGCCTCCTTTACCGTAAAAACGTTGACAGAAATTTCCCGCGCACCGGATATTCCGAATATCACCGACGGCAAACTCTCACTCCGTCATCTCGCCGAAGATGATATCCCTGATTACGCAAGGCTCTCAAAGAATACAGAGCTTAACAAATATTGGGGCTACGATTACCGTGCCGA
Source organism: Clostridia bacterium (assembly GCA_017532425.1). Lineage (GTDB taxonomy): Bacteria > Bacillota > Clostridia > Oscillospirales > CAG-272 > SIG672. The sequence goes on from JAFXJH010000075.1 coordinate 1,133, forward strand.
CAACAAGAACCCTTCTGACAGATATTTTTACGACGTTGCACACCGTGCTTTTGATGACGGTGTGGCGCTCTCCCTCGCTGTAGATCACGATGGAAAATTCGTGGGTGAAGCAACCCTTTGGGGCTTCGACCTGCTCGGCTCTTGTGAAATAGGATTTCGTATTCTTCCCGAGTGGCAGGGGCGCGGATTCGGCAGCAGTACCTTAGCTCTTCTCACAAAGCTTTGCGACGAGCTTGGAATAAGATGCATCCGTGCATCGGTGATGAAGGAAAACATTATCTCGCTGAGCATCATTGAAAAAAAGATGTCACTTTACAGGCAAACAGACAGCATAAATTATTATATGTATGAATTAAAGTAAACATTTGTTTATATTTTTTAAGAAGAGGTGCGCAAATGAAAAAATGTGTCATAGGAATACTCGCTCACGTGGATGCGGGAAAGACCACACTTACCGAGGCACTTCTTTATCGCTCCGGCGCGCTTGCAAAGCTCGGAAGAGTTGACAAGCGCGATGCTTATCTCGACACTCATTCGCTTGAACGCGAGCGCGGAATTACCATATTTTCCAAGCAAGCAACCCTGGAGTTCGGCAACACAGCGGCTACCATCATAGACACACCCGGTCACGTTGATTTTTCCTGTGAGGCAGAGCGCGCGCTCTCAATTCAGGATTACGCGATACTGATAATA
>JAFXJH010000076.1 GCA_017532425.1 Clostridia bacterium
AGGATTCCACATAGACACGTCCCGAGGAGGTTGAGGAGTTCGTTGCCAAGACCGGCGTTGACTCTCTCGCAATTTCCATCGGTACATCCCACGGTGCGTACAAGTTCACACCCGCACAGTGCACACGTAACGAAGAAGGCATCCTCATTCCCCCTCCGCTCCGCTTCGACATTCTCGAAGAGGTAGAGAAGAGACTTCCCGGATTCCCGATCGTTCTCCACGGTGCTTCCTCGGTATCGCAGGCTCACGTTAAGGAGATCAACGCTCTCGGCGGAAAGCTTCCCGACGCTGTAGGTATTCCCGAAGAGCAGCTCCGCAAGGCTGCAAAGATGGCTGTATGTAAGATCAATATCGACTCCGATATCCGTCTTGCTCTCACAGCAGGTATCCGCAGAAAGTTTGCTGAAGATCCTTCCGCATTCGACCCCCGTACTTACCTCTCTGTTGCAAGACAGGAAGTTAAGGAAATGGTTAAGCACAAGATCATCAACGTTCTCGGATCTGAAAACACCCTTTAATTTAAAAAGATTTTCAAACTTCGGGAGGCTTAAAGGCCTCCCGATTTTGGAATAAATCAGCGCTTTTATATATTTTCAGGAGAAAACTATGAAATATTCTGCACAGTTCCGCCTTACGTCGATGGATATAGCACCCAACGGAAGTGTTCGTCCGGGCGCGCTTCTTCGCTATTTTCAGGAAGCTATAAACCTTCAGATGCACGATAATCCACCGTCTACAGAGGATCTTTTTGATAACGGACTCGCATTCATTCTGAGCCGTACAACGATGAAGCTGTATATTCCTTTTGAGGTGTATGATACGGTAAAGGTCGTTACGTGGGCAAATACAAGTAAGGGCGCGACATTTGTGAGAAGCGCGCAGCTTTTCAGAAATGACGAGCTTGCGGCTGATATTATTACGACCTGGGCACTCGTTGATTTTAATACTCACAGACTTGTAAGAGTCAAGGATGCCGTGCTCGGCATAGGTACGCTTGATGAGCTTCCCGATATTCCGCTGCCCGAAAAGGTGAGATTCCCCGAAAACTCGGAGATGTCGCCCGTCGGAGAAAAGAAGGTCGTATACGGCGATATCGACAGAAATAATCATATGAATAATACACGCTACGTCGATATGATATGCGATTTCCTGCCCGACGTTGAAAATAAAAAGGTAAAGGGCTTTACTATCAATTATCTTACCGAAAGCAGGCTCGGAGAAAAGCTCGATATATATCATACTTCAAACGGCGATACCGATTATTTCTATGCCGCAAAAGAGGACGGAACGCATTCTGTCGATATTGAAATGATGCTTGAGAATATAAAATAAGTCATCGGCTGTATGAGCTGATTTCAGGAGAAAGGAAGGGAAAATAAAATGCTGATAGTTTCGGGAGACGAGATGTTTTCGCTGGCACTCAGACAGTATCTTGAGGATTCAAAGCTTGATAACGCGGTGCTTGAAAAGTGTATAATAATCGACCTTGATTTTTCTTCGGAGAATCCGAGAGAAAATTCGGTCACCTTTTCGCGCGATGAAAATAAAGCCCCCGACCTTGTGCGCCCCTTTCTTATGACAGACCTGCTGAAAATAGTAAAAAAACGCTTTTCGGATGATTCTTACGAGAATAAAGCTCCTACTGAGGCTGAAAACGGAGAAATAATCCTAAGTAGCGAGGGAGTTACGTACAGAGGAGTCTTCACGCCGCTTACACCGAAGGAGCACGAGGTGCTTTCTCTGCTTGTGTCAAGACGCGGCTGCGCGCTGTCAAGAGAAGAGATATTCAAGCTTCTCTGGAAGGATGACGAGGCGGGAAGCAACGTTGTGGACGTTTATATCAGATATCTCAGAAAAAAGCTCGATTTCCGTTTCGGAGAGCGGATAATATATACCCGCCGCGGTTGCGGATATTACGTTAAATAATTTATGTGGGAGATAAAAATGGACATCAAAGCGTTTGTTGCAAATGAAAATGAAAAGCCGCTCGATAAAATAGTTGACGACGGCGGATATACCTCGATACTTCGCACTATAGGATGCGTAGGTGACAGCCTTTCCTCAGGTGAATTTGAATCGACCAAGGAAGACGGAAATAAGGGCTATCACGATTACTACGACTATTCATGGGGACAGTTTATAGCGCGTATGTCGGGTTACACGGTATATAATTTTTCAAGGGGCGGTATGACGGCAAGAGAGTACTGTAACAGCTTCGCCGAAAACAACGGCTTCTGGGACAAGGATAAGGCGTGTAAGGCGTACATAATAGCACTTGGAGTGAACGACGTTTTAAATCAGGGTCAGCCCTTCGGAGGCTTTGACGATATCTGCCTTGATGATCATACAAAGAACGCAAATACCTTTATCGGAAGATACGGCGAGATAGTGCAAAGACTCAAGGAGATCTCTCCCGATGCAAAATTCTTCTTTATGACTATGCCCGACGAGGACGTTTCCGAAGAGAGAAAAAATAAGATGCTCGAGCACCGCGACGTAATGTATAAGATGGCTGAATTCTTCGATAATTCTTACGTTATCGACCTTATGAAATACGGTCCGAAATACGATGCCGAATTCAGAAAGAATTTCTATCTTGGCGGTCATATGAATGCGTGCGGATATTACCTTACGGCAAAAATGGTCGCTTCGTATATAGACTATATCATCCGTCATAATATGGACGATTTCAGACAGATAGGCTTTGTCGGTACACCCTTTAAAAACGCACACTATAAATTCTGAAAATAAAAAAGCTTTTGACTTAAAAAATCAAAAGCTCATACTGAAGAGAAAATAATAAAAGAAAAGCTCCCAGCCAAGGAAAAGGGTTGGGAGTCAGAGGGAAGGAAAAAACTTCGGCGTTTGAGATGTTTTTTTCCTTCCCTCTGTTTAACTTATGACGTTGCATCCCCTTGAGCTTTTGACTTAAAAAATCAAAAGCTTTTTGTGTTTTGGTCAGAAAATACTGATGTCGGGATTTGTGTTTATAACTCCGTCGGTCAGAGTATAGGTCAGACAGCCCTTGAACGAGGTCTCGAGGAAGGGTGTGTTTTTCGACTTGCTTTTTATGTTCTTCTCCTGGAAGAAGGTGTCGTAGTCGAGAGATATCACGTTCAGATATGCGGGCGACCCGACCGAAATATCGTATCCGAAGCCGGTTATGGCTCTCGGAGCATCGGTAAAGAGCGAAATAAGTCTGAATATATCGATGTGTCCGTTCATAACGAGCTTGTCGAGCGCGATTGTAAATGCGGTCTGAAGTCCGGTTATTCCGGGGAGTGCGTCTGAAAGATCGTGAGGCTTTTCTCTTACTGTCCTCGGTGTGTGATCAGAGCAAATGCAGTCGATGGTACCGTCCTTTATGGCTTCGATCAGAGCATCGTTGTCCGCACGCTTGCGAAGAGGGGGCATAACCTTTGCGTTCTCGCTGTAGAAGAAAATATCGCTGTCCGAAAGAGCAAAATACTGTACCGCGGTATCGCAGGTGACGCGAACTCCCGATCTCTTGGCAAGGCGTATCATTTCTACCGATTTGGCAGTGCTTACGTGAGAAATGTGTATGCGGCATCCCGTTTCGCTTGCAAGAAGGATGTTTCTTGCAACGGCGATATCCTCGGCAGAGGAGGGAATACCCTTGAGACCGAACATTGAAGAGATGTCGCCGGCGTTTATTATTCCGCTTCCGATAAGAGATCTGTCCTCGCAGTGAAGAATGAGAAGTCGATCCTTTTCGGCACAGATGCGCATAGCCTCGAGCATAGTGGGTGCGTCGGCGCTTCCGTCGTCACCGAAGGCAAGAGCACCGCGCCCCGATAGCTTGTCAAAGTCAACGAGTCTGTCGGCAGATGAGCGCACGGTAAGCGGCGCACTCGGTAAGAGCTTTATTCCGCCGGTACGCTTCTCGTTTTCGAGAATGTATGCGATTATTGTCTCCTCGTCGGCGTCTATTCCCGAAATGGGAATAGAAACGAGCGCTCCGAATCCGCCTGCAGATGCCGCTTTGCCGAGAGTCGAAAGATCCTCTCTGTATCGGTTTCCCGGCTCGCAGATGTCGCACCTCATATCGATAAATGAGGGGCAGACTATCTGACCGTTAAGGCTGAGCGTGCGCACCATTACGTTTGGACCTGAGGGAAGAGTGATATTCTCGCCTATCGCGATTATTTCACTCGGAGAGGTCTGCGTGCGCGCCTTTATAAGAATATCAGAGTCCCTGAAGCGGGACGTGCTTGTTTCTGCGATGCGTGCATTTTGCAGGAAGATGTAGCGTTCCATCAGGGACTCCTTTCGCTTGTTTGTTTTTCGTCAGTCAGGCTCAGATGCCTGCAAGACGCTTGAGATTGCTTGCACTTATGGCGATAGCGCGGAGCGGATCCTCCATACCCTCGAATTCAAGGGCAAGATATCCGTCGTATCCGTTTCGTGCGAGAGTTTCTATACACTGTCTTACGCGTACCACACCGTGTCCGAGAATAGCACCGCGGATGTAGTCGCCGGAAAGGGTCTTGAACCATCCTTCGCCGGGCGCGTCAAGCGATCCGTCGCGGAAATGGAAATCCTTTGCGTGCGCGTGGAAAGCGTAGGGTGCGAGAATTCCGACAGCCTTTGCGGACTCCTCGTCGGCGCACATAAAGTTGCCGATGTCGATAAGAGCACCGAAGTTCTCGTGTCCTACAGCGTTTATAAGAGCTTCAACGCGCGAGGACTGCTGAACGAAAAATCCGTGATTTTCAACACAGGTCTTGACTCCGAGAGTCGAAGCGTATTCGGTTACGTTTCTGTAGGACTCTGCAAGTATGGTGAGAAGATCGTTAAATCCGCGCTTCGTTTTTACAGTAGGCGGAAGACCTCTTGTAGCATCGTGACGCATAAGAGGGCATCCGAGAGTTGCCGCGACCTCTGCAAGAAATTTTACGCGGTCGATCTCGCTGTCGGCTGCCTTGTTTACAAAATCAGAGCCTACGCAGAAGCATACGGGATCCATACCGACCTCTTTGCAGAAGCTTCCGATCTCGGCAGCATATTTAAGATATTCGTTACGGGAAGAGGGATCGCCGAATTCTACAAAGTCAAGTCCGGTGAAACCAAACTCCTTGGCTTTTTCTATACAGCCCTTCATTCCGAGAGAATCGTTTGCGCTGTACTTGTGGAAACTGTATAAGCTTACTCCTGCTTTCATAATCAACGTTATCCTTTCGCTTTTTTATTTCTTGGTGTCGAAATTCTCGATGGCTTCAACAGCCTTTTCGAGATAATCGTTTTCCATAAGCTCAAGAGCACCCTTGTCGCAGAGAGCTGCAAGACGGTGGTCGATAGGTATCTTTGCAAGCACGGGAAGACCGTATTTTTCTGCGATCTCATCAATGTGGCTCTCACCGAAGGGGTAGAGCTTCTTGCCGCAATCGGGACATTCCATATAGCTCATATTTTCAACGAGACCGATGATCGGAATGTGCATCATTTCAGCCATCTCAACAGCCTTTGCAACGATCATGGAAACGAGCTCCTGAGGAGATGCAACGATGATTATTCCCGAGATGGGAAGAGACTGGAATACAGTGAGAGGAACGTCGCCTGTTCCGGGAGGCATATCAACGTACATATAGTCTACGTCGCCCCAGCATACGTCGGTCCAGAACTGCTTTACGGTTCCGGCAATAACGGGACCTCTCCAAAGTACGGGAGAAGTTTCGTTTTCGAGAAGAAGGTTGATGCTCATTACTCTGATGCCCGTCTTTGTCTGAAGAGGGAACATTCCGTATTCGCATCCGGTAACCTCGCCCTTTACTCCGAAGATCTTGGGGATGGAGGGACCTGTGATGTCAGCGTCGAGAAGAGCGGCGGTGCTTCCGCGTCTTGAGCTCATTACAGAGAGCATAGACGATACGAGCGATTTTCCTACTCCTCCTTTGCCGCTTACGACAGCGATAACCTTTTTTACGTTGCTGAGCTGATTCTGCGCCTCAAGAAGACTCGAGGGGTCCTTTTTTGAGGGACAGTTTGCTCCGCAGGTCGAACAGTCGTGAGTGCAGTTTTCCTGACTTACATTATTTTCTTTATTGTCTGCCATTTTTATATTCCTTTCGTGGGTTAGATATAAATTTATTTACATTATAAGTATACCACTAAAAAAATATATTTCAAGTATTAAAGAAAAATTTAACAAACACGAAAAAACTATAGACTTTTTCAGAGTTTTGTTATATAATATTTACAAGCGATAGTGCGCATTAAAGTAAAAATCCGAAAATAATACGGCTGTAAAGCTTTTGAAACTATTTTAAGACTGTTTTTAAACAGTATGGAGGTAAATATATGAAAATCAAGGAAATGGCAAGTCTGCTTGATGCGGAGGTCCTTTGCGGCGGGGACATGCTCGATAAAGAGGTAAAATCGGCATGCGGCTGTGATATGATGAGCGACGTGCTTGCGTTTGTGAAGGAGCAGGCAGTACTTATTACCGGACTCTGCAACCCTCAGGTAGTGCGTACGGCACAGATGATGGATATGGTATGCATTGTTTTCGTAAGAGGAAAAAGGCCTCCGGCAGAGGTCGTGGCTCTTGCTGAAGAGGAGGGCATCGTTCTTCTTGCTACAACCGAAAGAATGTACGTTGCATGCGGAAAGCTCTATGAAAGCGGTCTGTCGGGAGGTAGTATCGTAAATGGATGATTTCGTAAGACTTAAATACGATATAGACGGCGAAAATTTCACGTCGGCGGGAGAAGCGTCAACTATGGTGAAGCGCAATCTCAGACAGATGGGATTTTCTCCCGAAATAATACGTAAGGTATCGGTCGCTATGTACGAGGGCGAGATAAATATGGTCATACATGCAAAGGGCGGCGTCGCAACCGTTGACGTTTATGATGATAAGATAATCATCGTTCTTGCCGATGAGGGACCGGGTATACCCGACGTTGCACTTGCAATGCAGGCGGGCTATTCGACAGCACCCGAAAATATCCGCTCGCTCGGATTCGGCGCGGGAATGGGTCTTCCCAATATGAAGAAATATACCGATGAAATGAATATAGATACCGTGGTCGGTAAGGGTACTACGGTAACTATGACCGTATACGTCTGAAAAATCAGACAAAATTTCTGACGTTGGATTTTTGAACTTTAAAGAAAGGAGCAGAGGTTGTGAACGAAAAAGATAAAAACGTTATCGGCGATAAAATGACAGCATGCGGAAACGGCGCCATAAACCACTCGGTAACGCTTGATATAAGTAAGTGTAAGGGATGCACTAACTGTATAAAACGTTGCCCGACCGAAGCTATACGAGTCCGCGATAATCACGCGCAGATAGAAAATGCACGCTGTATCGACTGCGGAGAATGTATAAGAACCTGTCCGTATAAGGCTAAAAAGGCAATATACGATAAATTCGAAGATTTTGAAAATTATAAGTATAAAATAGCACTTCCCGCACCCGCGCTCTACGGACAGTTTGAAGAGCTGACCGATATGGATTACCTGCTTACGGCTCTCGTGGAATGTGGATTTGACGAAGTGTTCGAGGTAGCAAGAGCGGCTGAGATCGTGTCGGAATATACAAGAAAATTCCTTGAGGAAAACGGACCGGAAAGCTTCCCGCGACCGGTAATATCGTCTGCTTGTCCGGTAGTGGTTCGCCTTATATCAATAAGATATCCGCTTCTGCGCGATCAGGTGCTGCCCGTATTTGCACCGATAGAAATTGCGGCAAGAATAGCGAAAAAGGAAGCACTCGAAAAGCATCCCGAGCTTTCGCCTGAGGATATATGCGTGCTCTTTATCTCGCCTTGCCCCGCAAAGGTAAGCTATGTAAAGAGTCCGCTCGGAACAAGTAAAAGCGCGGTGGACGGAGCACTTTCGATAAGTGACTTCTTCTTTAAGCTTCGCTCGAAGATAAGCGATATAAAAGAACCGTACGTTGAGTCGGAGTCGGGTATAATCGGAATAAGCTGGGCAAGCACGGGCGGTGAGGCGCGCGCGATATTCAACGATAAATATCTTGCGGCGGACGGTATCGAAAACGTTATTAAGGTGCTTGATGAAATCGATAACAGCAATATAAGAAACGTTGATTTCGTGGAGCTGAATGCCTGCAGCGGCGGATGCGTCGGCGGTGTTCTCAATATCGAAAACCCGTACATAGCTAAAGCAAGACTGCAGAGCCTCAGAAGATATCTCCCCGTGTCGCTTAACAGAGATACGGTAAGCGGTATAAGCTACGATTGGGATGAGGAAATAAGCTACGATAGCGTTTCCAAGCTTTCAAACGACAGACACGAGGCAATGCGTAAGATGCGTGAGATAGAGGAAATATCAGCAAAGCTTCCACAGATAGATTGCGGCTCGTGCGGAGCACCAACCTGCCGTGCACTTGCAGAGGATATCGTAAAGGGTAAGGCAAAAATAGAAAACTGCGTAATAGTTATGCGAAATAAGCTCGTTGAATTTTTGCGTAACCATAACGATGTAGACCCGAGCGAGCTCGGTCTTGGGGATGATTTTGAGGATACTTCGGATAATAAAGAATAAAACTGAAAGGCGGAGGATCTCGCTGTGAGATCCTCCCAGAATAGAAATGACGGTAAAGGAACTTGCCGAAAGGCTTTCACTGAAAATCCTGACACAGCCCGACGATACCAGAGAGATCGGCGGATGCTATGCGGGAGACCTGCTGAGCTGGGTCATGGGAAGAGCACAGAGCGACGATGCGTGGGTCACGATAATGACAAACGTTAATATAGTGGCGGTCGCAATGCTTGCAGACGTGAGCTGCGTTATTGTAGCAGAGAACGCAGAAATAGATAACGACGTTGTGGAAAAGGCAACGGAAAAGGGAATAAATCTCTATATGAGCGATAAAACGATATATCAGCTTTGCGTGGAGATATCGAAGCTTGTTTAGGAAAAGCTTTTGAAGATAGTTAAGAAACTTTTCACGAAAAGTTTCTTGACCGGGTTTCAGGGCAGAGCCCTGATAAAGCTCTATAAAAAAGTTTTTGGAGATTCTTAAGAACCTTTTTTCAAAAAGGTTCTTAAGTAAAAAAACAAAAAATGATTTTTTATGATTTTCATATACATTCGTGCCTGTCACCGTGCGCGGATGACGATATGACACCGCAGAATATAGCGGGAATGGGATTTATAAAAGGACTGGGCGCGATGGCGCTTACAGACCATAATAGCTGTAAGAATTGTCCGGCATTCTTTAAGGCGTGCGAGAGCTTCGGGATAGTGCCGATAGCGGGTATGGAGCTTTCTACGGCAGAGGACGTGCATATAGTTTGCTTGTTTCCGACGCTCGAGAGCGCACTTGACTTTGATAGCGAGCTCGATAAGCATAGAATGCCGATAGATAATCGCCCCGAAATATTCGGAAATCAGCTCGTTATGAACGAAAACGATGAGAATATCGGCACGTTTGATAAGCTGCTAATAGCGGCAACAGACCTGTGGATGGGGGATGCGGTAGAGCTTGCAAGATCGTTCGGGGCTCTCGTATATCCCGCGCATATAGACAGAATGTCAAACGGAATAATATCAGTGCTCGGCGATTTTCCCGTAGATTACGACTTTAAGTGTATGGAAATGGCGGATAGATCAAATTACGGCGAGTACTGTGAAAAATATCCGCAGATAAGAGATAACGCTCTTCTAATTTGCTCGGATGCACATACCCTCGGAGATATCTCGGAAGCGGAAAATTTTCTCGATATTACTTGTGAAGATGCTGAAATTGATGAGAAGAGAGTCGAAATATTTGGTTATATTAATAAAAGTGTAAAAAAATAATTAAGATTGATATTTTTTTGATAAAAGCTATTGAAAAAAATAAAAAACGAGAGTATAATATGTACTGATCGTGATTTTAAATACAGTTCAGAAGGAGTATTCCAAAATGAAAAAGAAATTAACAACAGTTACGTTTCACGGTACTAAAGAGCAGGAAGAAAAGCTTCTCGCTGCAATCGCTAAGCACCGTGACACACCCGGCGCTCTGATGCCCGTGCTTCAGGACGCTCAGGAAATTTACGGATATCTTCCCGTAGAGGTTCAGAAGATCATCGCAAAGGGTCTCGACGTTTCTTACGAAGAAGTATTCGGAGTAGCCACTTTCTATTCTCAGTTTGCTCTTAATCCCAAGGGTGAGGTTGCTATCGCAGTATGTCTCGGTACAGCTTGCTACGTTAAGGGAAGCGCAAAGCTCGTAGAGAAGATCACTGAGGTTATCGGTGTTGAAGCCGGATCCACCTCTGCAGACGGTAAGTATTCTGTTGAAGCTACCCGTTGTATCGGTGCGTGCGGACTTGCCCCCGTTCTTACAATCAATAATGAAGTTTACGGACGTCTTGCTCCCGCAGACATTCCCGGAATTCTTGAAAAGTACATGTAAAGTGTACCTTTTATGAAAGAGCTTTCACTTAATATACTTGATATAACCAAAAATTCGACGGCGGCAGGAGCAAGCGAAATATTAATTTCACTTGTGACAGACGAAAAGGGAATTTTGACGGTTACGATCTCGGATGACGGATGCGGAATGGATGAAGAAACACTTAAAAGAGTTTCGGATCCCTTCTATACAACAAGAACGACAAGAAAGGTCGGAATGGGTATACCGCTGCTGAGGCTTGCGGCAGAGCAGACGGGCGGAGAGGTCAGAATAGAGTCCTCAAAGGATGAAATAGCGCACGGTACAAAGGTGACAGCTACCTTCGATACCACGCATATAGATTTCTGTCCGGTGGGCGATATAATTTCAAGTATTTGTGTTTTGATCTCCGGAAATCCCGATACTGATTTCGTTTTTCTCGATGAAACTCCCGAAAGACGCGTTACACTCGATACAAAAGAGCTGCGCGCGGTGCTCGGTGAGGTCTCACTTGCGGAATATGAGGTCATTATGTGGATAAAGGAATATTTAAAGGGTCAGTATAATCAGGAATAATTATTTAAAAGTTATAATATGGAGGAACAGATATGATATCTCTCGAACAACTCGCTGCTATAAGAGAAAAGATGAAGGATAAGGTTGTGATCCGTGAGGGCACAGCCGAAACAAGAGTAGTTGTCGGAATGGCAACTTGCGGAATCGCTGCAGGTGCAAGACCGGTGCTTAACGCATTCTCCGAAGGCGTTGCAAAGGAAGGACTTGCTGAAAAGGTAACCGTTTCTCAGACAGGCTGCATAGGCATTTGCCAGTATGAGCCCGTTGTAGAAGTTTTCGAAAGCGGTAAGGAAAAGGTAACTTACGTAAAGCTTAATGCTGAAAAGGTTGAAAAGATCATTAAAGAGCACCTTATCGGCGGAAACGTAGTAACCGAATATACTATCGGCGCTAACGCTAAATAAAGACAGAAAGGAATAGAAACAAATGATACGTTCACATGTATTGGTTTGCGGCGGAACAGGATGTACTTCCTCGGGAAGCGCTAAGGTTATAGAGGCTCTTAACACCGAAATTGCTGCAAAAGGACTTGCAGATGAAATAAAGGTTGTTAAGACCGGTTGCTTCGGACTTTGTGCACTTGGTCCGATCATGATAGTTTATCCTGAAGGAACATTCTATCACAGTGTAAAGGCAGAAGATATCGCGGAGATCGTTGAGGAGCATTTCCTTAAGGGTCGTCCCGTAGCAAGACTCGTATACCACGAGAAGGAAGCCGACACTCACGTAGCTACATCGCTCAGCGATACAGCATTCTATAAGAAGCAGAAGAGAGTTGCTCTCAGAAACTGCGGCGTTATTAACCCTGAAAACATTGAAGAATATATAGCTGTTGACGGTTATCAGGCTCTCGGTAAGGTTCTTACAGAGATGACTCCCGATGACGTTATTCAGACAGTCCTCGATTCCGGACTCCGCGGACGCGGAGGCGGCGGATTCCCCACAGGTCTTAAGTGGAAGTTCGCTTCGGGTAACAGAGGAAACGTAAAGAAGTTCGTTGCTTGTAACGCGGACGAGGGTGACCCCGGTGCATTTATGGACCGTTCGATCCTCGAGGGTGACCCCCATGCAGTTATCGAAGCTATGGCTATCGCAGGATACGCTATCGGCGCTGATGAAGGTTACGTATACGTTCGTGCTGAGTATCCTATCGCTATTCACCGTCTTGAGATTGCTATCAAGCAGGCTCACGAGTACGGACTCCTCGGCGAAAACATTTTCGGAACAGGCTTCAACTTTGACGTAAAGATCCGTTTCGGTGCAGGTGCGTTCGTATGCGGAGAAGAAACAGCTCTTATGACCTCTATCGAAGGCCACAGAGGTGAGCCCAGACCTCGTCCTCCGTTCCCTGCAGTTAAGGGTCTTTTCGGACAGCCTACAGTACTTAACAACGTTGAAACATACGCGAATATTCCCCAGATTATACTCAAGGGTGTAGAATGGTTCACATCCATGGGTACTGAAAAGTCCAAGGGAACAAAGGTATTCGCACTCGGCGGAAACATCACAAATACAGGTCTTGTTGAAGTTCCTATGGGAACAACACTCCGTGAAGTTGTTGAAGAGATCGGCGGCGGTATCCCCGGCGGCAAGAAGTTCAAGGCAGCTCAGACAGGTGGACCTTCGGGCGGATGTATCACAGCTGAAAACCTCGATACACCTATCGACTACGATAACCTCATCGCTCTCGGCTCTATGATGGGTTCGGGCGGACTTATAGTTATGGACGAAGACAACTGTATGGTTGACATCGCGCGCTTCTTCCTTGACTTTACAGTTGATGAATCCTGCGGTAAGTGTACACCTTGCCGTGTAGGTACAAAGAGAATGCTTGAGATCCTCGATAAGATCATCGCAGGTAACGGAACTCTTGAAGACCTCGACAGACTTGAAGAGCTTGCTAACTACATCAAGTCTGCATCGCTCTGCGGTCTCGGACAGACAGCTCCTAACCCTGTAATCTCTACACTTCGTAACTTCAGAGATGAGTACGTTGCTCACGTTGTTGATAAGAAGTGTCCCGCAGGCGTATGTAAGAACCTGCTTAAGTACGTAATCGATGCAGATAAGTGTAAGGGATGTACTCTCTGTGCAAGAAAGTGTCCTGTAAACGCTATCTCGGGTACAGTAAAGCAGCCTCATGTAATCGACTCGTCCAAGTGCGTTAAGTGTGGCGTATGTATGTCCACATGTAAGTTCGGCGCAATAAGCAAACAGTAAGGAGGAGACGGACGATATGGAAATGATTAACATTAAAATCAACGGCAAGGATTACAGTGTTCCGAAGGGAATTACCGTTCTCGAAGCCGCTAAAATGGCAAATATAGATATCCCTACTCTCTGCTACCTCAAGGATATAAACGAGATTGGCGCTTGCCGTCTCTGCCTTGTTGAGGTTAAGGGTGCAAGAGGTCTTGTTACAGCTTGCGTATATCCCGTAGACCGTGAGGGAATGGAGATCGTAACAAACTCTCCCGCAATTATGAAGTCCAGAAAGATGAACCTCGAGCTTCTTCTTTCTAACCATGACAGAAAGTGTCTCTCTTGCGTACGTTCCACAACTTGTGAGCTTCAGAAGCTCTGCCGTGAGTATGAGGTTGACGAAGAATATTTCGCAGGCGATAAGACAGAAAGATATCTCGATACATCCTCTGCAGCAATCGTTCGCGATTCGAGCAAGTGTATCCTCTGCCGCCGCTGCTCCGCAGTTTGTAACAAGCTTCAGGGCGTTGGCGTAATCGGCGCAAATGACCGTGGATTCGATACTCACATCGGATGCCTCTTCGACGGACCTCTCGGCGAAACATCCTGTATCAACTGCGGACAGTGCGTAGTTGCTTGTCCTACAGGCGCACTTTATGAAGTTGACCATACCGAAAAGGTATTTGAAGCTCTTTCCGATCCTACAAAGCACGTTGCTATCTGCTGCGCACCTTCGGTTCGTGCACAGATCGGCGAATGCTTCGGATATGCTCCCGGAACAGATACAGAAGGCAAGATGATCACAGCTATCAAGGCTCTCGGCTTTGACGGTGTTTACGATATGAACCTTACCGCTGACCTCACCATTATGGAAGAGGCTACAGAGTTCCTCGGCAGAGTTAAGAACGGCGGCAAGCTTCCTATGATCACATCCTGCTCTCCCGGATGGATTAAGTTCTGCGAGCACTACTTCCCCGAAATGACAGAGAACCTTTCCACATGTAAGTCTCCTCAGCAGATGTTCGGTGCTATGTATAAGACATATTACGCACAGAAGGTTGGTCTCGATCCTAAGGATATCGTATTCGTATCCGCTATTCCTTGTACAGCTAAGAAGTTTGAGGTAGGCAGAGACGGACAGAACGCTGCAGGTGTTCCCGACGTTGATTACGCTATCACAACACGTGAGCTCGGCAGAATGATCCAGAAGGCAGGAATCGACTTCTGCGCTCTCGAAGACGGACAGTTCGACAATCCCTTCGATATCGGATCGGGTGCAGGCGTTATCTTCGGCGCAACAGGCGGCGTTATGGAAGCTGCTCTTCGTACAGCTGCTGAAGTTATCGAAGGCAAGCCTCTCGAAAAGCTCGACTTTGAAGACGTTCGTGGAACAGAAGGCATCAAGTTTGCTTCCTATAAGCTCGGCGATATGACTCTTAACGTTGCAGTTACTTCGGGTACAGCAAACGCTAAGAAGCTTCTCCGTGACGTTCAGGCAGGCAAGGTAGACGTTCAGTTTATCGAAGTTATGGCATGCCCCGGCGGCTGCGTAAACGGCGGTGGACAGCCTTATCAGCCCGCATCTGTACGTAACTCGGTTGACCTCAGAGCACTTCGTGCAGCAGTTCTTTACAACGACGATAAGAACGCTGACCTGCGTAAGTCTCACGAGAACAGCGCAGTTAAGAAGCTTTATGAAGAATACTTCGGTGAGCCCAACAGCCATAAGGCACACGAAATTCTCCATACACACTACGTAAAGCGCGGTCTTTAATCCTTAAAACAAATGCAAACCCACAGAACTTGGTTCTGTGGGTTTGTTTTATATGTGGGGATAATTATAGTTGATTTTTTATCCAATAAGCACCATAGGAACGTAAAGGACTCCGGGACGGTCGTCAAGTGCAATTTCTAAGATAAGACGGTTGATAGGCGCGACCTTTTCGCCTACGCGGATAGTGAATCTTGTAGAGCATTTTCCGCTTGTGTGCGCGTTAAGCTGATCGACGCTTATTCCCGTGTTGCCATCGACAGAGAAGCCTTCGGGAAGTATCCATCGCAGGCTGACAAAATGCGATATGTTTCCAAATGGGTTACTGCTGAAGGTAACTGTGTTGTTTTGAAGCGAGAGCGTGAGTCCGATCTCATCACCGGGTGCGATGTCGGGTGATCTGTCCCAGTTGAATATCGCCTTGACCATTCCCATATCGGCTTCAAACTGATAGGGCTTCAGCTTTTTGAGACGCTCGAGGATCGCGCTTTTCTTGGAAGAGAAAGGATTTTCGGAAATTATACTTTCGCCGTCGGTGAAAGATAGGTCGGATTTGTTTGCAAAAAGTACGGTAGGAGCTATTCTGATAACTCGATCGGTAAGCTCACTGCAGGTTTTAGGTACGTTGTAAAGAACGCCGCCTGCGAGACAAAGGGTCTGAATACCGTCACCGATGTGCTCTGTCCAATCTGTGGGAATGTGCGCAGTTCCGTTCAAAATTCCGAGCGTAGCACCAAGTGTAGCGGCGGTACAGTCGGTATCGTCACCGCAGTTTATCGTAGTTATCATCGATTTTTTGAAATCGCCTTCGCCGTACAGAAGTCCGAGTACGGTGTATCCGATGTTGGACGGCGCTTCAAACCAACCGTTTCCGATGTCGGCGTTCATTTTCTGAACGGTATTGCGGCAGTCGAGCCAGGATACTCCGCTGTCGTAGCACTCGATCACCTTGCGTACGGTCGTGCCCGTGCGCGCATTTTCGGGAATGAACGAAAGAGCGATGTCTATGCACCTTCTGATGTCCTTTTCTATAAATGCGCAGGACTGCATTGCGGCAACGAATGCGGCGGCAATAGTACCTTCGCCCGAGCCGTGATCGACACAGGCATCCTCAATAGCGTATTTTGCAGCTATTTCAGGGCATCCCGGTGCCATACACGCCCAAATTTCTGTACGTATCCACGCGCCGTTAGAGTCCTTCCAAGAGGAATGATAGTCACCGCAGAGAGGCGGCTGCATACCGAGGCGCATATTTGTTTTGCATATGCCGTATTCGTGCCAATAGGGAGTAATAAAGCTGAGCCAACATTCGCCGAGCTCCTTTGCGCTGAGCTGATAAGGTCCTACCCATTCCATAGCGTGAAGCCAAACGAGCTGGAGGTCGAGGTCGTCGTTAGGAATGATCTCACCTTTTTTGGTAGAAAAGCCTTGAATGTCGAGCACCTCGCGCTTGCCTTCGTAAGGCGCACCCATAGTTCCGCCTATGTTTTTTCCTATCCAGCAAGCGTGAACGCTGTCCTTGTACGTCGCAAAATTAAGCTTGATATTTGTATTATCCATAAAAAAACACCTTTCGAATGTGATACTTTAAGATTATCATATCAGAAAGGCGTTTTAAATGATTTTGTTTTACTTTTTTACCGGTGTGTGTATGAAATTTTTACATTTTCACTTTCGGTAAGAATTAGGAGAGGAATTAAGATACCTCGAAAAACAGTGATAAAGACTCGAGCGGTCGGAAAAACCGCATTTTGAGCTTATATCTTCTATAGAAAGCTCACTTTCTTTGAGAAGAGATACCGCGTGATCGAGCCTTTTACGTGTGATATACTCGCTCAGAGTCATGCCGAATTTTTCCTTGAAAATACGGCTGAAATAAGAAGGATTATAAAAATACTTCTTTGCAAGAAGGGTCAGCGACAGCTTTGAAGAAAGATTGGTTTCGATATACCCCGCAAGATCGTCCCACATATCGTCTATCTCGCTGCTGTCTATTCCCGCCTGAACCTTGCGGAGAAGCTTTGTTATAAAGACGTTCAGATAATTTCCGACAACAGTTTCCCAGGAGAAATTTTTTTCCCTGTATTCGCTGAGCATTTTAAGAACTATGAATTCAATTTCATCGATCTCGCTTGAGTCAAACGAAATCTTACCGAAATTTGCTTCGCCGCAAAGCTCGTTGAAGCTGCTCAGAAAAAACAGTGAAAAAATGCTGTAAGCTGACGATTTATCATCGCTGACAATATCGGGAGAGAAGAGTATATTCACGTAAGAATATTTTGGGTCTGCACCGAATGAATGTGTGCAATCGGTACCCATAAATAAAACGTCACCGCGTTTTACCTCGTGTATCTGACCGTTTATCGTCTGCTCCACCTGTCCGGATAAAACGTAAACTATCTCGATAAATTCGTGAGTATGTATAGGCTCTTTTTTGATGCAGGAATTTTTAACAAGATGGATGTTTCCGTATTTTATACATTCGTCTGTAGTGTACGTGCGCATTTTTACACCTCCGATCGTCAGTGTAAATTATATATTCTTTTAGCACTTTTGTCAATACTCGCGAAATTTTTGCAGGTCAACGCGAAACAGACGAATATCACCGACTTCAGTAAAATTGATTATTAAAAAGTGAAAATAGCTATTGTATTTGAAAGTGATTTATGCTATTATGAAAATATAAAATAAATTTATACGGAGGTGTCTTTTATGATCGTTAAGGATTACATAAAAGCATTCGAAAATTTAGGTTTCGGAATGTTCGTTCACTTCGGAGTATACAGCCTTCTCGGAAAAGGCGAATGGGTAAAGCATATGCATAATATTCCCGCAGAGGAATATGAAAAGCTTCGCGATAAGTTTGCGCCAAAGGAAAATTGGGCATCAGAGCTTGCGGAAACTGCCAAAAAGGCGGGATGTAAGTACATCACTATCACTACTCGCCATCACGACGGATATTCGCTATACGATACCTGCGGACTCAGCGACTACGATGCACCGCACGGATGCGGACGTGACCTTATCAGAGAATTCGTGGATGCCTGCAGAGAAAATGACATTATTCCGTTCTTCTATCATACGCTTCTCGACTGGCACGCTCCCGATTATAATACCGATTTCCCGAAATATCTTGAATATCTCCGTAGTAGCGTAGAGATCCTCTGCAAAAATTACGGAAAAATAGGCGGAATGTGGTTCGACGGAATGTGGAATAAATGGGACGCCGATTGGGAAGAGGACGCCCTTTACTCTATGATGCGCTCCTATCAGCCCGATATGATGATAATAAATAATACGGGACTTAATAAGCGCGGCGAGCTTGGACATATTGAGCTTGACAGCGTTACCTTTGAAGCGGGAAGACCTCAGAAGATAAATCTTGACGATTCTCCCAAATATATAGCAAGTGAAATGTGTCAGACGCTTGAGCACCATTGGGGATACGCTGAAAAGGACCTTAATTATAAATCGCTCGCGACACTTATCGAGGACCTCGCCTCCTGCCGTAAGGTTGGCTCTAACTTCCTTCTTAACGTGGGTCCTATGGGTGACGGAAGCCTCAGACCTCTCGATAAGGCGCTTCTTGAAACTCTCGGAGAATGGGTGAAAATAAACGACGAGGCAATACGCGCTCCACGTCCTACCGATATAACTGTCGAAGAAAACGGTAAGGATTTTCTGCTTGACGGCGGTAACGGTACTTATTATCTCTTTGTTCACGACCTCGGTATGGTTGCAGACCCGAACGTGTCTGTCCCGAGAGAGGCGAAATATATGAGAAGCTTCGCCTTTGATAAGAAGATAAAGGAAGTGTTCTGGCTCGATAACGATCTTCGCCTTGATTTCGTTCAGGACGAAAGTAAGACCTCGATCGTAACAAGACCGTACGTTTACGGAGAGGATCTGGTAGTAAGAGTTGCGAAAATTATAAGCGAATAAAAAACAAATAAAAAGATGGCAAAAAAACAGTTTTTTGCTAAATTATGACTTGACTTTAAACAAAGTGTGTGGTACAATGTATCTATTGATACAGTTGTATCAAAAATATATTTTTTGAAGGGAATAACAATAATGAAAAGAATTTTTGCTATTTTAGTACTTGCAGCTATGATGCTCACAATGATGGCAAGCTGCGGTGCTTCCGGTCCTGAAAAGACTGCTGAAAAGTATGTAGAGGCTATGATGGATCTCGATCTTAAGAAGGCATCCAAGTATGCAGCTGTTGACTACAAGGATATTTTCGAAGCAATGATCGAAAGCAGAATGGCTGAAGATGAGATCAGCAAGAAGGAAGTTCTTGAAGAGCTCTCCGAAGAACTCGATGCAGAAATAAAGAGCTATAACGATTACGTTAAGCACATCGAAAAGACAGGCAAAGAAGCAATGGAAGAAATGTTCGAAGACAAGTACAAGATCGAAGTTTCTGCAGTAGCTTCCGAAATCCTTGAAGAGGATGCAAAGTATGATGCACTCAAGTCTGCTTCCAAGCAGTATGATGATCAGAAGGTCATTGTTACAGAAGAAGTTAACTTCGCTAAGGTAAAGGAATGCCGCAAGGTAACTGTTAAGGCATACGTTTACATAGACGGAGCAGACGTATTCTCTGACGTTCAGACACTCGAGCTCTGCATGGTTAAGATCGGCAGCAAGTGGATCGTTCTTGACGGCGGAATGGGATTTTAATCTTACATAAAGCATAATAAAAACGGCTTCGTTACGAAGCCGTTTTTTAATTGTCAATATGCAAATTTCCGTTGATGTGAAGATTTGAATAGGTCTTACGATAGGCACCCGGGCTGATGTCGCATAGCTTTTTGAAGACGCGGAAAAAGTATTTGTCATCTGAAAATCCGCACATATACGCGATCTCGGATATCTCAAGAGTTGTGCTGCGCAGAAGCTTTTTTGCAAGGTTTATTCTGCTCTCTGTTATGTGATCGACAAGCGATTTGTCGGTCACTTTTTTTATAAGTGTGGTGAGATATTCACTGTTGTATCCGAAGTAATCGGCAACGTCGCTGACTCGCTTGATATCAGCTGCATTAAGGCGTATCCACTCGATTATGTTTGAAACGGTAGCTTCCTGCGAAAGGGAAGCGGAATTGTCGGATAAATGACCGCTGAAGGCAAGCTCGGAGAGGATGATCTCAAGAAAATTTCCGCATATCGTTTTGGAAAGCGGAGAAGGAGAGCGTGAGGAGTCAATAAGCTGATGGAAAAGCAGGTGCATTTTTTCGTGCTGATCTACCTTTCCGAAAAGAGGGATCCTGAACGACGAATTTTCTCCGAAGATAAGATACTTCTCGCCATCATCGCCTTCGTTTATACTGTAATCGCCGTGAATGTAGAAATGACACCAATAGTAGGATATTCCGGGAGGCGATTCTTCCGTACCGTAGTGCTCGCAAAGTGCTGGTAAAATTATATAATCGTCGGGAGAAACGTCGTAATTTTTGCCGCTGCTATAAAGATGCACGGTACCGCTTACGCCGTATATGACGACGAAGCTGTCAATGGTGCGGCGCTTGTGTATCATCGGCTGCTTTTCCGAAAGGAATTTTCCCGCGGTACAGTATTCGGTAAGCGTAGCTCCCGGTTTTATTAGCTGTGATGAAGACATAATATAATAATTTTCCACCTATTCTGTGTATATTTACGTTGACTGTAAAAAATAATTGTTGTATACTTAAAGTACGATGTAACTATATCTTAATACTTTTGCAGAACCTTGTCAAGTATGAATTTCGGAATTTTATGATCTTCCGATCGTTTTTAGAACAAACAATGCAAAAGTAGACTTTCATCTGAGAGGAGATAAAACAAAAAATGAAAAATGCGGCAAAGAATATTTTACCCGATTATCCCGCTCTGAAAAGAGTATCTCTTAACGGCGGATATTTCGGAGATTGGTCCAGAATGATAAGCAAGGTGTCGGCTAAGGATATCCTTTATAAGTTCAATTCCGAGGGCGCGCTTGCAAACTACGAGCGTGTTGCGCGTGGAGAGAGCAAGGGACACGTAGGGCCTCCGTGGTATCACGGCCTCATTTGCGAATGTATAAGAGGTATTTCCGACCTGCTCGTGCATTCGTACGATAAGGAGCTTGACGATGAGCTTGACAGAATCATAGACCTTATGAAAAAGGCACAAGACGCAGACCCCGAAAATTATCTTAATCCCTACACAACACTCGAGTGTCCGAACCAGCGCTGGGGAGATAACGGCGGAAATATTCTGTTTCAACACGAGACCTATAATACGGGTGCACTTGCAGAGGCAGGCGTTCACCATTATATCGCTACAGGTAAGACCTCTGTGCTTGAAATTGCAGTAAAAATGTGTAACTATCTCGCAGATTTTGTAGGCGATGCACCTAAGCATAACGTTGTCGGAGAACATTCTATATCCGAAGAATCTTTCATAAAGCTCTGCTACCTCTTCAGAGAAAATAAGGAGCTTTCCGATAAGCTTGGCGCACGTCCCGAGGAATATCTGCGTGTGGCAAGATATTTCGTTGACCACAAGGGCGATAACGCAACGAGATATACGACGCCTAAATTCCTTCGCGAATACGCGCAGGACCATAGACCTGCACGCGAGCAGCGTGAGGCTATAGGACATGCTGTGCGAGCAACACTTTTCTATACGGGTATGGCAACGCTTGCTATGGAAGACGGCGACGAGAGCCTTGCAAATGCGTGTAAGACGATATGGAAGGACGTTGTCGATACCAAGCTCCATATAAACGGCTCGGTAGGTGCGCACAGACACGAGGAGCGCTTCGGCGTGCAGTATGCACTTCCGAATGACGCATATCTTGAGACCTGCGCAGGTGTCGGACTTGCCTTCTGGGGAAGCGAGATGTTCAAGATGATGCCCGTGGCTTCGATTTGGGAAACGGTAGAATCTACGGTATATAATCTTATGCCCGCTTCCGTTTCGGAGGACGGAGTTAAGTATACTTATGAAAATCCGCTTGAAAGCCGCGGAAATTACGACCGCTGGACTTGGCACGGATGCCCCTGCTGTCCTCCGATGCTTCTCAAGCTTGCAGGATTTTTGCCGAGAATGATATTCGCACAAAACGGCGAAAATATCTGGCTTAACCTTTATATCGATAGTATTCTTGAGCGAGATGACTCTAAGATCACGCTTAAAGATAATAAGATAACTGTAAATACCGATTCGGACAAGGTAGAGCTTACCTTCAGAATAAGAATTCCCGAATGGTCAAGAAATTTCAAACTTGCTGTCAACGGCGAAAATTGCGATTTCGAAAGAGAATTCGGATATGCGGTAGTAAGCAAGGCTTTTGCAGACGGTGATACAGTCGAGATGATATATGATATGCCTATAATCAAATATATGGCACATCCATACGTTAAGGCAGACTATAACAGAGTCGCAATTAAGCACGGTCCGCTTCTTTACTGTGCGGAAAGCATTGACAACGGTAAATACGAGGTTTGGGAAGACCTCGACTTCGATATCTCAGAGGACGCATCTCTCGTGCTCGAGGAAAACGGCAATATTATAGGAAAACGAGCAAACGGCGAGAGCTTCACACTTATTCCTTATCGCCACTGGAATAACAGAGGAGCAAATCCTATGCGTATATGGTTTAAGCAAAAGGGCTATATCACAGACCCGATGAACACAGAGGGCTGGGAAGGCAAGCTTTACCGTCCGTACGCCGAATATTAAAATGATAAAACAGAACGCAGATGTCAGATCGCGTTCTGTTTTCATTTTGCGATAAAACCGGGCATATATAGACTTTGTCTTATTTTTAACATAAAAGTCAACAAATAAGCGGACAAAAGAGCGCTTTTTTTGTTGCGTATTGGCTCTTGACATATTGACTTTCAAGTGGTAATATTAACACTGGTCTGCAAACGTAGTTTCAGACCTATTAATTTGTGAAATGAGGCGTTTTTTACGAATACTATTCTTTCTATAGCAGTAGCATTGCTTGCAGGACTTCTTATGTCCCGTCCGGCAAAGCTCTTAAAGCTTCCTGCGGTAACGGCTTATCTTATAGCCGGTATTTTCATAGGTCCGTTTTGTCTCGGACTTTTGAATATAAAGGGGCTCGGATTTTCTTCGATAGCAGAGGTCAACGATCTTAAAATCATATCCGACGTGGCTCTCGGATTTATTGCCTTCTCAATAGGTAACGAGTTCAGACTTTCACAGCTTAAGCAGACGGGTAAGCAGGCAACGATAATAGGAATACTTCAGGCAGTTGTTACAACTCTTGTCGTTGACGCTGTTCTTATAACCTTTGCGCTTACTACAAAGGCAATATCGGTTTCGGTTGCAATCGTGCTCGGCGCAATAGCATCCGCAACAGCACCTGCGGCTACTCTTATGGTTGTAAAGCAGTATAAGGCAAAAGGACCGCTTACAGATATCCTTCTTCCCGTAGTTGCACTCGACGACGCTGTCGGACTTGTAATTTTCGCAGTTTCGTTCGGAGTTGCAAAGGCACTTTCGGTAGGAGGCGCAATAAGCGTAGTTTCGGTAGTTATCAATCCCCTTATAGAGATATTTGCTTCTCTCATTCTCGGAGGCATTATGGGTGCGATATTTACCTTTACCGAGAAATTCTTCAAGTCTAACAGTAAGCGTCTTTCGATATCGATAACATTCGTACTTCTCACGGTAGCACTTTCGATGATAGATATTCCTCTCGGAGGAGAGCTTCATGTAAGCTTCTCGTCACTTCTTGTTTGTATGATGCTCGGAACGGTATTTTGCAACCTCTGTGATTTCTCGGAAGAGCTTATGGAAAGAGCAGACAGATGGACGGCTCCGCTCTTCATACTTTTCTTCGTTCTCAGCGGCGCAGAGCTTGACTTCTCGGTTTTCGGAAGCTTATACGTAATTATCGTAGGAGTTCTTTATATTATTTCACGTTCGGTCGGAAAATATTTCGGAGCATTTGGTAGCTCGGTAATATCGGGCGCTTCTCCCACGATAAAGAAATTCCTTGGAATAACCCTTCTTCCGCAGGCAGGCGTTGCGCTCGGAATGTCACTTCAGGCAGAGCAGGTACTTGGTGCGGACGGTATTCTTATAAGAAATATAGTTCTTTTTGCGGTACTTATTTACGAGCTGATAGGTCCTATGCTCACAAAGATAGCACTCACAAAGGCGGGCGATATCACCCCCGGCGCAGTCAGCTCGCGTGTGCATAACGACGAAAAGAAAAAGCAGAAGGCTTGAATATAATTTAATAAACGTCTATAAAAAACGGGCAGAGAAAATTTTCTCTGCCCGTAAATTTTATTCTTTACTTCCTATCAGAATGTTGACAAATTCGTTTTTTTCTTGTATTATAAAACCGTAAAAACAATAAAGGAGATATCTCTATGTATATCTGGTCTAAATCTGCATCGGAACATGTTTTCAAGCATACACGAAAATGGAACGAGGACTCGACAGCCCTGACCCTTCACGCCGCCAAAAATATGGTGGTGTCCGGACAACTCTGTATGCGCGACGAAGAAACTGCTTTTGATGTTATAAATTTGGAGGTTGCAAACCTTCCCGCAGGCGTTACTGCCAAAACGTACGTCACAGACTATATATGCTATAACGACGGTCTTCCGTACCCCGATATTCTTTCCACAAAAAAGACCGCTCACGTTCATATGAGTGCTACTCAAAGTCTGTGGTTTTCTTTCAGCGTGAGTAAGGAGGTGGCAATCGGCACTCATACCGTTACGGTCATAGTTAAGACCACGCTTGGAGATTACAGCGTGGATTGGAAGCTTACGGTATATCCGGTCGTTCTGCCCGATCCCAAGGATTCCGAGTTTGGGCACGAATATTTTATTTATCCATTCAGGAATTTTCCCAAGGATGCGCCTTGTCAAAATAAACCCTGCGAGCCATTTTATACCCATATTCGTTACGATGAAGGCTGGTGGGATCTTATGGATAACTTTGCCAAGACTTTGGCGACTATGCGTGTAAACAGCCTCTACGTTCAGATACTCCCCCTGCTTGCGGACGGAGGCTCGAGGAGGATCGGCGATACCGAATGGGTGCTTGATTTCGGGCTGTTCGATAAATTCGTGGAGCATTTTATGGCACACGGATCATTCAGATATCTTACTGTTTGCGCTCTGATCACTCCCGTCAACGGTAAAACTATAGAATCCATCGACGAGAACGGTAATATCGTTAGGTTAGAGATATTTACTCCCGAGGCTGAGGCGTGGGCAAAGACGGTCTACGGCGGTATTTATAAGCATTTTGAGGAAAAGTGCTGGCTTCCTATGCTGCAGATGCGACTTCAGGATGAACCCCATGCCACAGAATTCTGGAAGTGGGCAAGAGAACTTTGCCGCGAGTATATGCCGGGTGTTGTATGCGGTGAGCCCCTGGACACTCACAGAATATCGCGAGAGCTTTGTACTTACGTTGATCAGTATATTCCGCGTATTGAGGTCTATGAGGAAGGGAAGGACTACTATTCAGAAAGGCAAAGAGCAGGCGAACAGGTCTGGTGCTATTCTTGCTGTTGTCCTATCGAAATGGGATGGATGAATAAGTTCATTGATATGCCGCCGATCTATTCACGCCTTATGAAATGGGCGTGCTTTACACACGGCATCACGGGATTTCTTCATTGGGGATTTAATTGTTGGGACAGCCCGGTGTACGGTATGAGTCCCGGTGTCCGCTTCAAGGGTGACGGATTTATCGTATATCCCGACGCCGAGAATAATAGCCTTATGCTTTCTGCCCGAGCACTTAATACTATTGACGGCCTGCAGGATTGGGAGCTTCTTAATCTTCTGCAAAAAAAGAATCCTGCTGCAGCAAAAGCAATCGCACGCCGTGTGGCTTACGGTTTCACCGATCTTCACACCGATCCGTTGTCGCTCGAATCGGCGAGAGCGGAAGTCCTGACTCTTCTGAGCTGATCGTCTTCTGTTGGAAGATGGCGCTTACGCGTGTTAAGCGACAATTAAATAAAATGAAAATACGGGAAATTACTATAATTTCCCGTATTTTTAGTTTAAATTTTAATACCAAACCATTTGCCCTTGGCAAATCTTGCAAGTGAGAATATCATACGTCCGATCATATCGGCATACATTCCGACCCAGACTCCGTAAACGCCCATATCTATAACGTAGATGCAGAGTGCGGATATTGCGGGACGAACTAAAGCGATAGTTACCATGGTAACAGACGATACGAATTTGGTGTCGCCTGCTCCGCGCAGACTACCCATACCGACGACGGCGCTCATTTGGAATGGCTGGAAAAATGCAACCCAAAGCATTATCGTCGCGCACATTGAGATTACTGCGGGGTCACTTTTTGATGTGAACAGGGCGATAAACTGATACCTGAATATTATCGTGACAGTTACAAGCGCGAAGGATGCAAGCAGAGCGACACGTTGCGCGGCTTTGCCGTAAAGCATAGACAGATCGGGTCGTTTTCGACCTAAATTTTGTCCTACGGGACTGGTCGCGGCGATCGAAAGACCTTCGGATACAGTCCACGTCAGATTAAGCATTTGCATACAGATGTTGTGTGCCGCCACCGTGTGAGTACCGAGGTGAGCTATCATTATCGCAGAGAGGAAAAATCCTATACGCATTGCCATCTGCTCGATAATTGCATTTCCGCCGACCTTGGTTATGGCATAAATGATTTCCTTGTTGGGAATCCAGGTCTTGCGGAAGGATATCCTGAGATATGATCCGGGAAGCTGTACGGAAATGATAATGCCTATTGCAGAAACGCAGACACCGATCGCGGATGCCAAGGCAGCACCTGCAACACCCATAGCGGGCATACCCAAATTTCCGTGGATAAGCATCCAGTTGCAGAATACGTTGACTAAGTTTCCAATGATATTGACGTACATTACGACAGAGGTGTTTCCGATACCTCTTTGAGCTGCACTAAGTACCATAAGTAATATTTGCACAGGTGTTACAGCAATAAAAATGCGGTAATATGTACAAGAAAGAGCCAAAGTATCTTCGTTGGCACCTGCAAATATCATCAGCGGCTCCGCAATAAGCTCTGCCAGAACTGTGACGCCGATCGATGCAAGCAGCATGATCCAAAGAACAGACCGAAGAGTATGCTGTGCATCCTCTTGCCGTCCTTCTCCCTTTCGGCGTGCGAGCGTAGCAGTAATACCTACGTTAAGAGCCATAAAGATGCACAGTACAAGCATTCGCGGCTGTGCAACAAGTGATACTGCGGCAATCGCGGCATCTCCAAGTCCGGAAACCATCTGAGTATCCACCATACCGATAAGGCTGGTAAGTACGAGCTCGGCAACCGAAGGAGCGGCAATCTTAAAAAGTCTGCCGTAGGTTTGCTTTGAATTTGGAAGCTCACCCTGCACAAAGCTTTTGGGGAGCATAGTGGAAACCGCAAAAGGGTTACGCACGCTTATCATCTCTTTCCTGTGCTTTTACGTCTGTTCGCACAAGAATTATTATATCAAATACAGGATAAAATGACAAGTGTTTTTGTCGAATTAACAAAAAATTCAAATGTGAGATCGAGCTGTTTTGCTGCCATTTATTCCATAATGTGCAAAGCATATGCGATCCTGCTTCTGCAAGGATCTTCGGGAACTGTAAGACGGCGCGCGTTTACCTCGTCGTGGATAGTCATCATTCTTGTGCGAAGCACTTCCATCGATGCACAGTAGATGAACTGATCGGCAATGTAGGGCGAATTGTATTTTTTGAGAATTTCGCAGGTATCATCAAGAGTGTTGCCATACATAGCAAGTGCTTCTCTGTAGAGCGGATGATTTCTGAAAAGCTCGGATATCTTCTTTCTCGACTCGTTGTCGATAACCAAAATGTCGGGAATTATATTTCCGTTCTCATCAGCGTGCGCAAAACGACCGTCAATTTCTTTCCACAGAAGTTTTTCGGATTCTGTAAGGGTCGAAATATTGCGGTTCTGACATATTATTTCGCCTAAAAGCAAGGCTTCGATATAATTTAGCTCGCCGACACGGTCCCAAAGACCGTAATCGGAAATCTTGTAAGCCCAAAGCATAGCCTTGCTGTAGTCTCCGCATCCGTTGTGACCCATAACCGTTTTTTCGGGAAGATCGGTCTTTTCGTAGCCGACAAAGCCCCAAGTTTCGTTTTTCGTGCGCTTTACGGGAAATTCGATATCGTATTTTTCGGTGTTCTCAATAAGAAAATCGTTCAGATAAATAACTACCCACCATTTGAGCTCGTTGTCGCTCATAGAGTTTTTCACGATGCCGAGAGCGCGTATACTGTCAAGCAGATCGGAAGCAATCGAGTCGATAAGCTTACTGCGCTCCTCGGAATTTTTGCGCTGTGCACCGTATATTTCGAGCTGACATTCGCGGCTCAGAATGAAAAAGTTGGTTATATATTTTTCGCCCACCCTTTTGAGAAGAGTAGCTTTAATAAGAAGCTCAATCTCCTCCTCCATATAGGATAAGGAAATTCCGAGAGCAACTGCAAGCTCCTCGGCGGTGGAGGGATTGTTGTTTGCCTCGAGCAGTATGTTTTTCGGGATGCTTCGCTGTACTGCAGACCAGGGGAGTCCGCTCGGCTGATTTCCGCTTGCCGCAAAAATTATATCCTCGGGTCTGTAGCTTCTTGTGCCGAATTCTCGTGCCATGTTAATACCTTCTTTCAAAATCTTTCTTGCGCGCATAAGTCTGCTTCTTACCGTGCTTTCGGGAATCCCGAGCTGATCGGCGATGTCCTTCGTTTTCATATCGTTTATATAGAAATTAACGACGATCTCACGGTAATCACGGGAGATAAATGCAAGCTCGCGTCTTAAGAGGGCAATATCCTCCTTGAGAAAATATTCCTCTTCAACAGAGCCTTCGTCAGCTATTGCGAAATCGTCGATGTCGGCTCCGGATACCGAATCGCTGCGCTCGTGCTTTAGCTTTGCCCATCTGCTGTATCTGTTTCGTGCTATTTTCCACACCCAAGCGTCAAAGGCATCGGGAAGATTGCCCTTTTCAAGCTGTGTAAAGACAGAAAGTGAAATATCGGACGAGAGGTCCTCGGCTTCGGTGATGTTTCCGGTCTTTTTGATGCAGAAATAAAACACCTTTTCGAGAAAATCCTCGGCGTAACGATTTTTCAGATGTGAGGCATTTACCATAAACTATCTTTTCCTTTCGCAGACTTTTATGCTTTCGAATATATAGTGTCTGATTTTGAAATTTTGTTGCAGGATTTTTGTAAAATATTTAAGGGACAGAAATTTCTGTCCCTTAAAAGTCTTTTTCAGAAAAGCTTTTGAGAATTTTGGGGAACTCTTTTCAAAAAGTGCTCTAAAGTGTAGATAAATTGTTGGGTTTAATTGAGGGAAGGGAAAAACCATCTCAAACGCCGAAGTTTTTTCCCTTCCCTCAGGCTCCCAACCCTTTTCCTTGGCTGAAAGTTTTTCTTTTATTATTTTGTCTTCAGTCTTAGGTGGCTTTTTTTAAAAAAAATTGTGGTTGACGGCTTCTATGGGAGAAATGTGCTTGATTTTTCGCTTGGCGAAAAGTAGAGATTTCATCCCTTTGATTTGATATCTCTTTTCAGTAAAGTTTTTGAGGGTTTTTAGGGAACTTTTTTCAAAAAGTGCTCTAAATGTTTGGTTTAATTGAGGGAAGCCAAAAACCATCTCAAACGCCGAAGTTTTTTCCCTTCCCTCAGG
>JAFXJH010000077.1 GCA_017532425.1 Clostridia bacterium
CAGCGTGAGGCTGTAGAAAAATCCGCTACGGGAAACAAAGAGGCTGACCGCTCTCTTATCAACCTTATCAACAAGGAATACCGTGATGAAAAAGCGGTAAAGAACGCTATTACCAAGATCAGCTCGGGTGAATATGCCATCGTTCGCGTTGACGAAGACGCTCTTGCAGCCGAGGCACAGGAAGCAGAAGAGATCGTAGCTGAGGAAAGTGCTGACGCACCCGAAGAGAGCGCAGCCGACGCAGAGTAAATGCAAAGTCAATAAAACCAAAAGGAAACGGAGGGAAGGATATGGCTGAATACGCGGGACTTCACATTCTGAAAAACCCCTATCACATAGATAATTCTTTCGATTATTTCATTCCGCCCCACCTTCGCAGCGAAATACAAGTAGGCGATTTCGTAACCGTTCCCTTCGGCACTTCGAATTCAAGGGAGATCGCTTTGGTGATCTCCCTAAAAGATTGCCCCGCGTCGCAGTTGCAAAGCTATAAACCCATAGATTCGATATGCGACCGACGGATGTCACTCTCGGAAGAAATGCTCGGACTTTGCTTCTTTATGAAAGAGCAAACGCTTTGTACTGTCGGAGATGCGGTGCGCTCTATGCTTCCCTCTTCTGTCCTGACAAAGCCGCACGAAATATACAGGACATCGGATGATGCGGACGTGCAAATGCCCGAGCTTGATGCAACGACCCGATATATTTTCGATTTTATCAAAAAAAAGGGCAAGGTCGATTCAGACCTTCTCAAAAACAATTTCGGACCTGCCGTAAAGCCTTCTCTTTCAAATCTTATTGACGCAGGACTTGTTGTAAAAGATTATGAAATACGGGAAGCTCAAAAAAAATCCGAGAATTTTTACCGACTTGCGATAAGTTCTGACGACGCGAAATCAATCGTTGATCGCACGGACACAGTTTTTCGTCTGCGTTCATTGGCTCATATAAACGCAATCGCGTATCTTTTGGCGCATTACGATTTCGAAATACCAGAAAAGCAGTGGATGGACGATTGCTCGATCTCCTACTCACAGATAAAGGCTCTGTGCGACAAGGGAATAGTCGAGAAAATACGTAAGGACGTTGACAGGGGGCTTTTGTATATACGCCCCGAAGAATATTCTCGAAAACGAGCCGAAATAACGCTTAATGACGAGCAGCTTTCAGCTCACAAAACCTTGTGCGACCTCGCAGACAGCGGCGAAGCTAAAGCCGCTCTGCTGTTTGGTGTCACAGGCAGCGGAAAAACCTCGGTAATGCTTAAGACTATCGACCATGTGCTTGAGGATGGGCGCAGTGTGATAGTGCTTCTGCCGGAAATAGCACTAACCCCTCAATCTTTGCATATCTTCTGCTCGCGATACGGCGAGAGGGTGGCAATAATGCACTCAGGGCTTTCCGAAGGAGAGCGCCTTGACACATACAGAAGAATAAAAAGCGGAGGAGCCGACGTAGTTATCGGAACACGCTCCGCAATATTTGCTCCGCTTCGCAACATAGGGC
>JAFXJH010000078.1 GCA_017532425.1 Clostridia bacterium
GAAATATCGAGGTCGTAAGCACGGTAGTACGCTGAATTTTATAATGATATAAGATATAAAAATGGCATAACACTCATCGTGTTATGCCATTTTTGATTGAAGACATAATAATAAAAGAAAAGCTTTTAGCCAAGGAAAAGGGATGAGAGTCAGAGGGAAGGGAAAAAACTTCGGCGTTTGAGATGGTTTTTCCCTTCCTTCTGTCTGAGCAGTTGAATTTGAATATACTTTGAAACGGCATAACACGCATGGTGTTATGCCGTTTTGCCTACTATAATATTCTTTTCTTACTCGCCCTTTGTGACCTCATCAAGCTTTTTCTCAAGCTCGGAGATTCTGTGCTGAAGCTTGCAGAGCTCCTGCGAAACGGGGTCGGAAACGTGTACCTGGTCGAGATTCTTGACTCTCTCTCCACCGACACGTACCACTCTTGCAGGTACACCGACAGCAGTACAGTCGTTCGGAATATCGGAAAGAACGACGGCACCTGCGGCGATTCGTGTGTTGTCGCCGATGTTTATGGGACCGAGCACCTTCGCGCCAGCACCTACCATAACGCCGTTTCCGAGCGTGGGGTGACGCTTGCCCTTGTCTTTTCCCGTACCGCCGAGTGTAACGCCCTGATAGATCGTGCAATCATCTCCGATGATGGTCGTTTCACCGATAACAACGCCGGTACCGTGGTCAATAAAGAGTCTGCGTCCTATCTGTGCGGCGGGGTGGATCTCAATATTTGTCTTTTTCACACAGCGCTGCGATTCCCAGCGTGCGAGAAATCTGAGCCCGTGATTGTGAAGCCAGTGCGCACGGCGATATGAGCGTATTGCCTTGTATCCCGAATACAGGAACATTATCTCAAAGGCGGAGCGAGCGGCGGGGTCGCGGTTTTTTATTGCCGCAATATCTTCTTTTATGGTATCAAACATAGATATACTTCCTCTTTGTTAATCCTTGGTTTTTACTTTCATTTTATGCTGCTGTTTGCGAGTTTGACCTTACGTCGGTAACGTATTATTGAGTTTATAAAAATATATACTGCTACGCAAGATAGAGTCACGATATAAATTGTGATCGCTTTTTGGGACGAAAGAGTAGTCCATACCGACTGAATTATCGCGCTCGTTGTGTTTTCGGTTATTTCACACGCTGTGCGAAGGGTGCTCTTTGCAATAAGCTCTCCGTTATAGTAGATAAGTATCTCACCGACCTCGGTACCCGCTTTGACGGGTGCGGTAAGCTTTTCTGCGGTGAGATTTATCTGAGAGGTTATTCTTCCGGACGTATAAGAGTCGGAGAGCAGATATCTTGAGATGTTGTCCGAAGGAACGATAGGTACCGAATCGGTCTCTCGCGCACTTACTACGGGAAGAGAGGTCACGGGAACATATGAGTTAAGTACGCTGAGAAATGAATAATTTTTCGATCCCCATTTGATAAGCTCACCCGATACGTCGTATGAATATATATAATGGCTGTCGCGCTGTGCGCCGAGAATCACGCATATGTATTCATAGCCGTTATAGGTAGCAGAGCGAACGAGAACGTGACCGCCTTCGTTTGACGATCCCGATATCATACCGTTTACGCTTGAGTCGATATAGGATTTTCCCGAGTTGTAGTAGGATGATATAAGGTAGTTTCGGTTATATATTACGTCATCTGTGCTGAGACGCTTGGAATATGCGCCGGCGTAATTCATAAGAGTTTTGTTGGCGTAAAATTCGTAGGCTATGAGAAAGATATCCTTCGCCGTGGTTGTCATCTTGCTGTCATAAATACCGGTAGGATTTGTGAACGTACTGCTTGTCAGACCGAGCGAAAGAGCCTTTTCGTTCATTTTCTCGGCAAATTCCGCAGTTCCTCCGCAAAGCGAGTAAGCGAGTATCACAGCGGAATCGTTAGCATTTCTCATAAGCAGAGTACAAAGAAGATCGGAGTAGGGAATAGTGTCGCCCGCTTTGTATCCGTAGCGTATTCCCGTCGAGCGGTTTATCATCGTAGCAGTTACAGAAACACATTCTGAAAGGTCTTCTATCATATCGTACGCCGTGAGAGCGGTCAGAAGCTTCACCGTTTCCGAAGGAATATCGGGTATCTCGGGGGAAGCATCAAAGCTGAGAAGCTCGGTTTCGGTGGATAGACAGTAAAGATAAGCACTTTCGACAGTATCTATGTGAAAGGGATCCGCCATATCGGCCTTGAAAGCCTCTTTGGCTTCCTCGGCTGATTTGTCCTCGTCGGCATAGGCGGGGAAAAATGCGGATATTAAGCTTGTAAATATCAGAATAAGCGCCAAAATAACAGTGGCGTATGATTTTTTGAGCATTTTACTCTCCATGCCGCTTGGGGCAAATAAACGTTGATTTAAAATAATGTCTTACTGATAATGATATATGTGAAAATCACGCGCGGCGCTGATGTCCTCGTTTACCGTTTTGTAAAGCTCCTCGGGCGAGGAAAATCTTTTTTCGCTTCGTCTGAATGCGAGAAAAAAGACCTCGGCAAACTCGCCGTAAAGCTCACAGCTCACGTCTATAAGATGATTTTCACAGGTTATTTTGTCTGTACCGAAGGTAGGGCATACGCCTACGTTGGTTATTGACGGGTAAAGATCTTTTCCGATCCTGCAGAGTGAAAAATATACACCGTTTAAGGGAAGAAGCTTGCCTTCGGGTATCTCTATATTGAGAGTAGGACATCCGAATGTGTGGCCTACGCCTCTGCCGTGTATTATCCTGCCGCTTACGGTAAACGGGCGTCCGATTATCTCGTTTGCTTCAGCTATCCTTCCGCTTGATACAAGCTCGCGTATACGTGTCGAGCTGACACCGGGTATCTCTCCGATGACCGTGCATCCGAAGGAATATTTTTTTGCAAGCTCACCAAGAAGAAACTGATCACCGGTAGCGTTTTTGCCGAAGCGGTAATTGTATCCGCAGACAGTATGTACGCATCCCAGCTTTTTGACAAGAATATCGTGCACAAAATCCTCGGGTGACATATTTCTCACGTATTCAAACGGACAGAGAAATACACAGTCAACGCCAAGCTTTTCGAAAATCGCAAGCTTTTCGTCGGTCGTGGTTATATAAGGCTTTTTCAGATCGGAAAAAGTAAAAACGGCGGTGAGAACCTTTTCACCCGCCGTTTCACAGAGCGAGAAAGCAATCTCTTTTGCTTTTCTTATCAGTTCGGTATGAGCGTAATGTACGCCGTCGAAATTCCCGAGCGCTACTATGTGTCGGGAAAGACCGGAAAGCTCTGCATCGCAAATATTTTTTATTATCATAATGCCTTGCTGTATTGTTTCCTTAAAAATTTATTAAGCGAAATTCAGAATCACTTTCCTCTGAGGTAGAAGCGGACAAGAGCATTGAGAAGCTCGTCCCTGTCAAGCTTGCAGATAAGACTGCGCGCGTTGTTGTGGTTTGTGATATAGGTGGGATCCTCTGACAAAATATAACC
The DNA here is from genome assembly GCA_017532425.1 of Clostridia bacterium. Lineage (GTDB taxonomy): Bacteria > Bacillota > Clostridia > Oscillospirales > CAG-272 > SIG672. Next base: position 3,466 of record JAFXJH010000078.1, read on the forward strand.
CACTATCTGGTTTATGGGGTCGTATCCCTTTTCCTTGAGTGCGGAATACACCTGAGAGAGTGTGTGCCTTATTTTAAGCTCTTTGTCATCTTGAACAGCAAAAGTAATGGTATTTTCCTTTTCGGGTTGCATCATAGTGTTGTTCTCCCTTCATTTAAATAATTATACATTTTTATTATACACCATAATAATATCATTTTCAAGAGCCGATAAAATAAATTTACACTTTTTTTCTGCACGTTTATACATTTGACGGCAAAAGTAAGTAAAAAAAATATAAAGTACTTAATATGACATAATTTACGAGTGCTTTATAATATAATTTAATTGCAATGAAGAAAAGAGCGGGGGTAGGATGCGTGAAAATATACGCCGATATATTCTTTATAGTGAATATAAGTATGGATATCCTTCTTTTTCTCCTCGTATCGACAATGCTTCGCGTTGAGAAAAGATTTTTTTCGATCTTTGCAGCCTCGATCGTTACGGCGGCATTTCCGATATCACAGCTCTTTTTGGCGGGAAACGCGACTGTCGGATTCGTGCTCGGACTTATCACGACCTTCCTTGCCTGCGCGGTAGCCTTTTGGGAAAGCGGAGCCTTTAAAATATCGCTCGCGTTTGCAGTGTTTTCGCTGCTCTCTCCTCTTGTGTCCGAGCTTCTGACAGTATTTTATAAATATCTCGACAGCTTTAAGCTCATACCCGAAATAAAAGGATCATCGGGCGGGATAATTCCTCTTGCCGTCTGCATATTTGCTGCATTTCTTTCTTTTGTGATAAGTTTTATTGTAAAACGAATTAAAACAAGAGTAAAATCGCTGAAAACCACCGTGACCGTATTTTCGGACGGTAAGGAAATGGAGATGAGCGCATACTGCGACAGCGGAAATCTGCTCCGTGAGCCGATCGGCGGACTCCCCGTGATAATAACGGGCAGGGAGCAGATGGAAAATATCCTTCCGAGATCACTTCATCCTGTCTTTTTTTCATCTAAAGGAATAGATGAGCCTACACTTTCGGATGTACGCCGGGTAAGAATAATTCCGATAATGCCGCTTGGTGCAGGTGGTGCGCGCATACTGTTTGGCTACGTGCCGGACAAAATAGTTATCAGCGGTGAAAGCGTGGATGCATGCATCGCGCTTGATCCCGGAAGCAGTAATTTCGGTGGCTGTGAGGCTCTTCTTCCAAAGCCCTTGATCAAATAAAAGGCATACTGAAAATAAATCGCAGAAATTCATAAAAGCGGAAAGGAAAATCGACTACTGTATGAAAAAGAATATTATTGATACGATGCTATATCAGCTTATTTGCCGTATCCTCAGAGGGGACAGCAGAATATATTACATAAACGGCGCAGACACACTTCCTCTTCCGCTTACGCCCGAGGAGGAAGCCGAAATACTCTCGCGTATAGACAGCGATGACGGTATGAGAAGCCTGCTCGTCGAGCGAAATCTTCGTCTTGTCGTTTATATAGCAAAGAAATTTGAAAATACGGGGATCGGACTCGAGGACCTGATATCAATCGGCACGATAGGACTTATAAAGGCGATAAACACCTTTCGCGCGGACAAGAATATAAAGCTCGCCACGTACGCCTCACGCTGTATTGAAAACGAGATACTTATGTATCTGCGTAAGGTATCGAAATACGTAGAGGTCTCGATAGACGAGCCGCTCAACGTCGATTGGGACGGAAACGAGCTTCTTCTGTCTGATATTTTAAGCAGTGACGAGGATACGGTCGGTATAAGCCTTGAAATGGACGAGGAAAAGAAAACTCTCCGCGCGGCGCTGAAATGCCTGTCAAAGCGCGAGCGCGAGATCATCGAGCTCCGCTTCGGTCTGCGCGACGGTAAGGAATATACACAAAAGGACGTTGCGACTATGCTCGGTATCTCGCAGTCTTACATATCACGCCTTGAAAAAAGAAGCATTGCCCGACTCAGAAGAGAGATAGACAATGCGTGAATATAAAAAAGCGCACCGGAATTTAGCGTGTTATCCTTAACGGATAGCACGCATCGAGATAAATCCCTTGCGGGATTTTCGATATACGCCTGCGGCGTTCGATATGTGCTGACGCACTCGATATGTTTGCTTTGCAAACGAGGGATTTATCTCATATCGAATTGGCGCGGAGCGACAATATATCGAGC
>JAFXJH010000079.1 GCA_017532425.1 Clostridia bacterium
ACAGGTGATATTTACTCATATGCACCACCTCACACAGCGAGTCTATATTTATCCGCTCGCTTATTTTTTCATTTATATAGCGAAGAACGTTTGACATAGCATCATAGGTCGATTTTAATTCTCCGCTGCTGTTTCGGCAGAGCATAACGAGAAGAGCAAGCGCGCACGACAGCGATTCGGCGTTTTTCATAAAGCTATCGTTCTCCGAAGCTATCGTTTCAAAAAGTGTCTTAGCCTTCTCGGTTTTCTCCGGAGAAAGACGGGCAAACACCGCTTCCTTTTCGCTTAAAAAGTTTGATATATCCTTATCCGCGGATATTACGGGAAGACCGACAAGCATCTTTATTCTGTCGTATTTGCTTGTATCGTCGGGGAGCGTATAGTGAAGCGCACTTCCCGATATATAATAAAGCCCACCCTCTACAAGTGGATATATTCCGCTCTTGAAGACCACGCTTCCCGACCCTTCAAGCACAAGAAGAAGCTCCGCTCCTTCCGAAACTCTGTGCCAAGTATTATAAAGCTTATCTCTGCCCCGCTCGCGGCAGGGTCTTGATACTATATTAACGCTCATTTCTCTTCTCCGCATCTTTTTTTATATATTATATCGCAACACAGCAATATGTCAACAAAAATAAGCAAAATACATATAGAAAAAAGATAAAAATTATATTATAATCAAAACAAGCAACTACTATCAAAGGAGAAATGAAAACAAATGAGCGAAATACAGAAATTCATTGTCAGCCGTGACGACTCGATCTATGAGGCATGGCCGGACATAACCCTTACACCGAGCGGGAAGCTTATCTGCACGTTCACCGAATGTGCGCATCACGGAAACAGAGAATCTTCGAGAATAATGATAACCGAAAGCCTTGACAGAGGTCGTACATGGAGTCAGAAAAAAGCATTTTCCGAGATGTCAAACGCAGCAAGCTATTTTAACAATTCGCGCGTTTCTGTGCTTGCCGACGGTCGCATTGCCGTAGTTTGTGACAAAGTTGAAGGCACAAAGGAATACATATCCGAAATATGGGTTTGGCTCAGCGAAGACGACGGCAACACGTGGAGTGAGCCAACGGTCTATCCCTTCTGCGGAATAGTTCCCGACAAATTAAAGCAGCTCCGCAGCGGAAGAATAATAATTGCCGCACATCATACAAGTCCCGAGACGGGCAAGCTTGAAGAATATATGTGGTACAGCGATGACAATATGCAGACCTGGTCTGACCGCATAACCGTTGCAAGCGATCCGAGATACAATCTATGCGAGGCATCTATACTTGAATGTCACGACGGAACTCTCGTTGCGTTTATGCGTGAGAATTCGCTTGACGGCATCGACTGCCTTAAAACCATATCCTACGACAACGGCGAGACCTGGAGCGAGGTATACAGATCCAACCTTCCCGGATGTCACCGACCTGTCAGCGGTTTTCTTCCCGACGGAAACGTTCTTATTTCCTACAGATTCTTCCACGGCGGTGCGCGCCCGTATGCATTCGTTTGTCAGAACACATTTTATGCGATCTGCGACGAAGCAAGCGCCAAAGCCACCAACCGTTGGCATCAAGGTTACCGCATAGTGCCGCTTGACTATGACCGCAGTCATTTTGCCGACACGGGATATACCGGCTGGGTCGCTTTCCCCGACGGTGAGATCTATATGGTAAACTACATTGTAGACGATGCGCCCAAGGCGCAGATACGCGGTTACAGCTTTAAAACAGATTATCTGCTCATAAAACAGGAAAATGAAGGTAAATAACATGAAATTTGAATTAAAAGATTTTAAAGGGGTCATTCCCGCTTACGTTACACCCTTTGACAAGGATGGAAATTATTATGAAAAATCGGCAAAGGAAGTTATAAATTGGCTTATCGGCCTCGGTGTCGGCGGATTTTATCTTACCGGAAGCAACGGCTTCGGTGCGGCTATGGATTCGTGCGAGAGAATGAAGGTCGTAGAATCCATATGTGATATCGTCGACGGCAGAGTGCCCGTTGTAGCACACATCGCGGCTGTTTCAGGACAGCTTTCGGCTAAAATGGCGCGTCACGCCGAGAGTGTCGGATGCACCGGAGTTTCTGCTGTTCCCTCTTACTATTACAAGCTGACTCCCGACGAAATGTATCGCTATTACAGCGAGATTGCGAGTGCAAGCAGTCTGCCGCTCGTAATATACGCGCAGACACACGTCTACGAGCCCTCTGTTGAAATGTTTGAGCGTCTTGCAACTATCCCTAACGTGAAGGGTCTGAAATTCACAGGACCAAATCATTATATGATGGGACGCATCAAGGAAAAGCTCGGCAAAGATTTTATGGTATATTCGGGCTATGATGAAATGTTCCTTTCGGGACTCATTTTCGGTGCTGACGCTCTTATCGGCGGAACGTACAACGTAATTCCCGATATTTATATCAGTGCTGTGGAGCATTTTGAAAAGAGCGAAATAAAGCTTGCTCAGAAAGAAATGTTCGTTGCAAACGCAATCGTTCAGTGTCTTATCAAAAACGACATTCAGGCGGCTATGAAGGTATGTCTTGAGGTCATGGGTATGGATGCAGGCTACACACCCACTCCCTTTGGTATGATGGACACCCTCGCAAAGGAAAAATTCCTCGGCGAGCTCAGAGAAATAAAGAAGAGTACCGACGTTACCTGCGAGCTTTTCAAGGCGATCTGACAGGACAAAATTAAGGCGAAAGCACACAAAATGCTTTCGCCTTTTTTTATTCCACATGGATATTTCTGTCCGTTTTTTCTGAAATTCTTTTGCTGATAGCTTTGATTATTTCAGCCTTTCGGTCATTTTGCATAGCGGGAATATCTACCGTCGCGTTTTCCATATCAAACGCCTCGTATTTTCCGTCTCCAAGCTTATGGAATGCCATAACGTTCACTTCTTTTACGCACCGAGTTTCAGCCGCGAGTGAGGCGATGCCGTCAAAATGGTCTTCCCTATCGTTGAGTCCCGGAATGATCGGACAACGCAGTATTACCGGCACGCCGAGCTCATTCACAAGGCGCAGATTCTCTCTGATAGGAACATTTGAAACTCCGGTAAACTCTATATGCTTACCCTCGTCACTTTCCTTGAAATCCCACAAAAAGAGGTCTGTGTACGGCGCGATCTCTTTGATCGTTTCACTTTTTCCGAAGCCCGACGTATCCACCACCGTATGAAGTCCTGCTTTTTTTGCCTCGACAAGAAGCTCAAGCAGAAACCTCGGCTGTGAAAGAGGCTCACCGCCCGAAAACGTGACTCCGCCGCCCGTATTTTTATAGAATATCTTATCCTTCAGCACCTCGCGAATGACATCCTCCGCCGTCGTTTCGTATCCCGACACCATTATTGCCTTATTAAGGCAAAGGTCTGTGCATCTTCCGTCGCGCTTACATTTATCGCGGTCATAGATATGCATCCCGTCCTTTACGGTATGCGCCGAGCAGAATTTTGCACATTCGCCACATCCGAGGCACTTTTCGGAATTATAGCCGATACTGATATCAAAGCTCTGCGATTCGGGGTTATGACACCACAGACAGCGCAGCGGACAGCCCTTCATAAACACTGTCGTGCGTATGCCAGGTCCATCGTGAACAGACATTCTTTGTATATCGAATACTTTACCCATAAATATCTTAATTCTTATGCCTTATGACGGTAACGGTTGATAATATCGTCCTGAAGTCCCTTATTAAGCCATACAAATCTTGCAGAATATCCGCCAACACGTACGATTATATGTGGGTATGCTTCGGGATTCTGCTGTGCTTTTATAAGATCTTCAACCGCTATTGTGTTACCTTGGAACATCTGTCCGCCTTGCTCGAAGAAGGTCATAAATAGACCCTTGATAACATCTTCGCTTGCCCAGTTATTATCAAGATCCCACATTGCGGAAACGCCGCCTGCAATCAGTTCGTATGGCTGTGTGGAGCAAGAGTTTATTGCTGCTGTAACGCCCTTTGTCATAGCCATACTCTGAGGTGTGAGAGACTGTGCTACAGGTGTTCCGGAAAGTCTTCCGTCGGGAGTAGCGCCAAGCTTTGCACCTGCTTCGGGTGCCCAAACGAATGTGAGAATTGTAAATTTACCATTACCCTTGAAACGGTTTACGTACTTACGATAAGAATTTACGAGATCGGTCGTTATGCGCTTTGCAAGTGCATCGACTTCTTCGTGCTCTTGTCCATACTTAGGAAGTGCCATAAGCTTTTTACGAAGTGTTTCATATCCTTCAAAATTAGCAGCAAGAGCAGCAAGAAGTTCTTCCTTTGTACAAATCTTATCGTCAAATATTGCGCGCTTAATTGCATAAAGCGAGTCTGTTGCATTAGGAACACCGAGAACCGATGCGCCGTAATCGTGATATCTTGCGCCGCCAGCGTGCATTGCTTTGCCGCGCAAAATACAGTCGTTTACCATTGTTGAAACAAGATATGAAGGACGCGCCATGTCCATAGCTACGCTAGCATAATCTTCGAACTGCATAGAAATGGTAAGAAGATAACCGCTTTCGCTTATAAAATAATTATAGAAATCTTCAAAGTTATCAAAATCAAAGATAGACTTATATTTTCTGCTCTGCATTACGTAGTTATCCGTCAGCGACTTTCCGCCGGTCATACAGAGTTCGAGAACCTTAGGTATATTATGCCAACCGGTAAAAAGCAAGTCACTTGTTGCTCCCTGTACGCCAACCTCCATACATCCGCCACAGTAATAGTGTGCAGCATCGTTATCGCAAACACCATTCTTTGTAAGCGCGTTCATTATCGACTCGTCGTTAAGAATCTGTGCACGGTTCTGTCCGTCTTTTACGTATTTTGCAGCAAGATCAACGAACTCCTGAGGACAATCCTTTGGGAAACGAAGATATATCATCGGGTGAGTAATGTTATACTTCATATACGCATTGACCATAATGTACGAAAGTGTATTTATTGCCGACATACCGTTAGGATGCGATCCACCGATAACGATAGTTTCTCCCCAACCATCCATAAGGTGAATGCGCTCATCTATACGTATGAAGAGTTCTTCTATAAGCTCCTGTGCTTCATCGAGTGTGCACACGCCCTCTTTAAGGTCGTGTTCAAGGAAGGGCCACAGATAATAGTCAAGTCTTCCGGGGCTGTTTCCTCCGTGAGGATTTTCCTTCATTACTACGATATACTGCATAAAGAAGGACTGTACGGCTTCTCGGAACGTACGTGCAGGATACTTAGGTACGCGGCGGCAAATTTCTGCCTCTTCTGTCATACCCATTTCTTCAAGGTGTGCTACGTGCTTATCATTCCACGCTTCAAGTGCATCAAGCATAATAAGCGCACCGTTAAAGAATTCTTCCGCCTTTTCATCGCCCGCAAAACGAACAAGTCCATTTTCACATCTTTCACGAATATCTATCGTACCGTGTCTTAAAATACGATTCCAGTCCCAAGCGATATGTCCGGGAGAGCTTGTAACCACCATATTATATTTCAAATATTCGGCATATCCGGGAATATCATCAGCCGACATTTCCCACATAATTCTGCCATAATCGAAGTCGGGATCAAAAGTCTCAATAGCTTTTTCGTTACAGTAATATGTACGGCCGATAATTTTATCAAAGGGCTCGATATGTACGTCCTGATTAACTACGGCATACGCTGTTGCCCTTGCTATCTTTTCCCAGCGAGGCAGGTCTGCATAGGTTTCCTTTGCCGATTTATGCATATCGTAATTGAAATGCGAGGGCAACGGATGAAGACCCTTTTCGTGTGAATCTTTATATATCGTTTGTAATCTTTCGGATATTTTCACTTCAAACACCTCTCTTTTAATTAGTTCAAAAGTAAAAAACAACTTTTCAGCCTCATTATACACTAAGCGTATGGAAAAATCAATACGTACATAATATTTTACAAAAAAAACACGTCTGTCAGATGACAAACTTGTTTTTTTAGTATATGGGGACGACAGAATTCGAATCTGTGACCTCATGCATGTCAAGCATGCGCTCTAACCGGCTGAGCTACGCCCCCGCGACTCGATTATTCTACCACAACGAAAAGCTTTTGTCAAGTACTTTTCGGTATTTAATAGCATTAAAATCAGAGATCGCCGCATAGTTTATTAATCTATGTATATTTTTTGTTCACGATATTAATCTACATTCAAGCCGTTATGAATTTTATTTTAAAATAACTTTTCTGTTGACAAATACTGATACTGTATGTATAATGTTTATATAAGATTTCCACTTTCAGGAGGCAAACACATGAATAAAAACGTAGCAGTACAGATCGATCCGCGCGAAAAGTATCTCAGAAAGATACAGTCCGCACGCATAGACATAATAATTATGATAATGCTTACGATCATCAACAGCTTTCTTCTGTTCACCGAGTCGCAGACCTACTTCTTTTTCTCCGCGTTTATTCCCTACAGAATAATCCTGGAATCGGCTTTCTACACCGGAAAGATGCCCGCAGTATATTACGAGAGTCTTGAGCTTGAAGGCGAGCTTGAATTTTTAGGTATCGAAATATTCTATATCGCAGTTGCGATCGCCGCTGTTATTCTTGGCGTATATCTTCTCTGCTTCTTTCTTTCAAAGACAAGCAAAAAAGCTCTTTGGTTTATAATCGCTACAGTTATCTTTGCCGCTGATACCGTGTATCTCCTTTCTTACGCTGTAGATTACGGCGTGATCGGCGAATGTGTATTTGATATCCTCATTCACGCATACGTGCTTTACGGGCTTATAAGCGGAGTTATTTCCTCCTACAAGCTCAAAGATCTCCCCGAGCTTCCCGAAGTACCCTCGGGTGACGCTCCTCTTCCCGTTTCGGA
>JAFXJH010000080.1 GCA_017532425.1 Clostridia bacterium
GGAACACCTTTTTTCAAAAAGGGGTTCCACGAAGGAGTGTAATAATGAAAACTAAATCTATTATTTTTTCTGCACCGGGGAAAGCGGAATTTGTCGAGCAGGAGATCGGAGCACCCGGAAAAGACGAGGTTATCGTGCGTCTTGAGGTAACAAGCATAAGCAGTGGCACGGAAAGAGCAAACGTAAGCGGAGACACTAACGTTTCCATCGACAAGAAGGCAGTTGTCGGATTCCCGCGTCAGAGCGGATATAGCTCGGCAGGCGTGGTCGAAGCGGTCGGCGAAGGCGTAACAAACGTCAAGGTCGGAGACAGAGTTGCCGCAGTATGGAGCAGACACAGCAGATATAACCGCCTGCCCGCGGCAAACGTTTTCAAGATCGGCGATAATATAACCTTTGAGGAAGCGGCACTCTTCCATATTGCCACCTTCCCGCTTGCGGCTATCCGTAAATGCCGCCTTGAAATAGGCGAATCGGCGCTCGTTATGGGTCTCGGAATACTCGGAATGATGGCAGTAAGACTTCTCCGTCTTGCGGGCGCTGTTCCAATCATCGCGGTCGACCCTATAAAGGAAAGACGCGAAAAGGCTCTCGCCTACGGCGCGGATTACGCTTTCGATCCTTTTGAAGAAAATTTCGACCAAAAGGTAAAGAAAATCACAAACGGCGGTGCAAACGTCGCTATCGAGGTCACGGGAGTCGGTAAGGGTCTTGACAGCGCGCTCGACTGTATGGCAAGATTCGGACGCGTCGCTCTGCTCGGATGCACGAGAGACTCGGACTTCACTATCGACTACTACCGCAAGGTGCACGGCCCCGGTATAACGCTCGTCGGCGCGCATACCGTTGCACGTCCGAAGTTTGAATCCTCCGAGGGAATGTGGACGGTCGGCGACGATATGAAGACTCTTATAGGACTCAGCGAAACAAGACGTATCGATCTTAGCGATATGATACAGGATACACGCTCTCCAAAGGAGGCTCCCGAGGTCTATACCCGCCTTATAAACGATAAGGGCTTCCCGACAACGCAGTTTAACTGGCGTGAGGTGTAAAAATCAAATAAACAAAGCGATATCGATCCGAGCGGAAAGATATCGCTTTTTTCTTTTTGTGTCTTTTATATTTATATAAGATGCGTAATATCCACGTACTCGTGGCGTACGTCGTAAACTCCGTTTTCGTTTACGCTGAGCACTGTTCCGCCGTTGAGTATAGGATTCCAGTAGCAGCCTGCGCCAAGCTTCAGAGAGTATATCAGCTTTATGCCGTCATAATTTATCATAAAGTTGTTTACGTGCTCGTGACCTGCGACGATATGCTTTATTATACCGAGCATTTTGAAGTGCTCAAGCATTCCGTCATCTGCGGGATAGCTTCCTATTCCCTCGTATTTCACGCCGATGCTGTCCTTGTAGCCCTCATTCCAGCATTCGCTTCCCTCTGCCATTTCGGGAGTTATACTATTTAAGTCGATGCCCTCCTTGTAGGCTGCCCTCGCGGCTGTGTTATAGGCGTATATCGGAATGTGCATTATGAGCGTCGCACTCTTGCAGCCTCTTTCCTTGAGAGCATTTATCTCTTTTTCTATCCACTCTGCCTGCTCGGGGATAAGCTTTGCCCAAGCGGACCTTGTCTCACCGCCTTCGTCGGTATAGCTTGCGCGGTCGTGCGTGTCGAGCATAATAAGTGCCTCTATCGGAGTCTTACCGTCTTCTATCGATATAACGTAGTTTCCGTTGCCAAGCAACGGGTCACCCTTTTCATATATGCAGTTCGGGAAGGTCATATATCTCGTCGCAACGCTGTCTATATATTCCGCACCGTCCTGATTGTCGTGATTTCCCCATACGGGTGCCCACGGAATACCGAAGCCGTCTATAAAGGAGGCGAGCATATCGTACGCGCGGTCGTTTCCCGCCCAAGCAAGGTCGCCCGAAACCGTGATAAGATCGGGCTCTGTTCTCTTTACAAGCTCTTTAAGCGTGTACTCGAGTATCGCGCGATTTTTGTGACCGTCTTCCCATTCTCCGTTTGAGAGCTGTGGGTCTGTAATGTTAAGTATTCTGAAATCCTTGTTTTGCCGTTTAATAAAAGCTTTCATATTTTTTCTCTCTTCCGATAGTAATTCAGGTTGTAAAAATTCTATCACAAACAAGATCTGTTGTCAATGAAAACCTTAAAATCTCTTGAATTTCCCGATTTTGTATGCTATACTACGACTGAAAAGTAAATGCTCTTTATATATGTGTAAAGGACGGTATTTTAGTATGAATACAGCTCTTAAAGAACGTTTCGAAAATATAGGCGAATACTGTGCGGCAGGACTTTTCGAGGAGTGCGACCGCAGTCTTTTCTACCGCAAGGCACTCGCAATACGCAGATTCTATGAAAAGGTCACTCCTCCGAAATACGAGGGCGGATATCTCTATCCGAGCGTTCAGCCCGACCACTCGATGTGCGTTTCTACAAATTATTCAAACGGAGTATTTATAAATAACTACGCAAGGCTCGCCGAAAAGGATGAAGAACTTGCAAAAACACTTACCGAAAGCGATTTCTTCAAATACCATCCCACCGTACCGTGGCAGCACACGGTAGCAGGATGTATGTGGACACATTCTATGCCCGCATATGACAGGATAGCATCCGAGGGACTTGACTCGTACGCCGAAAGAGTCAGGAAAATGTCCGACAGGGATATGCGCGAGGGTCTTCTTCACGTTATCGAAGGAATAAGAACATATCACAGTAAATGTATAGAATATCTTCGCTCGGTATCGGCGCGCAAAGATCTTATCGCCGCGCTTGAAAAGGTGCCCTTTGCGCCGGCAGAGAATATTTACGAGGCTCTTGTCTGCCGAAACTTTATATTCCTTCTTGATTATGACAATATAGGATGTGTTGCTACCGATCTTATGCCCTACTACAAGGGGGAAAATATCGTTCCCGTGCTGAGAGAACTTTTCTCAAACATGAACAGAGGCGGAACATGGTCGATGGCTCTCGGCACAGACTATAATCCGCTTACCGTGCAATGTCTTGAAGCACTTAAGGGTCAGCGCAGACCGATGACAGAGCTTTTTATCGACGAAAACTGTCCGGACGAGGTCTGGAACGCCGCTTTCGACACTATGCGAAGCGGTTCGGGAAATCCCGCATTTTATAATCACAACGCTATAATCGGCGGTCTGAAAAAGCGTTTTCCTGAGATCAGAGATGAAGACCTCAAAAAATTCTGCGGCGGCGGTTGCACGGAGAGTATGCTTCAGGGAGTCTGCAACGTAGGATCACTTGATGCGGGTATAAATCTCCTTCTCATTTTCGAGGAAACAATGAGAAACTCGCTCGAAGGTGCAAAAAGCTTTGATGATTTCTACAATATATATATTTCCGCTGTTTCGGACGCTGTCGACGAGGTAACGGATCAGATATCGGCATCGCAGAAGAGCCGCTCGATATATTCTCCCCTTCCGATGAGAACGCTTCTGGTTGACGACTGCATCGACAAGGAGACCGATTACAATAACGGCGGTGCACGCTATATGTGGAGCATTATAAACTTCGCCGGAACTGTAAACGTAATAGACTCGCTTACGGTCATCCGCGAGCTTATATTTGAAAAGAAGGAATACACCGCTTCGCAGATGCTCGGGCTTCTTAAAAATAACGACGAAGCCTTTCTGCAAAGAGCAAGAAATTACCCGACAGCCTTCGGCAAGGATATTCCCGAGGTAAACGCTCTTGCCAAAAGACTTACAAAGGATATATATTCCCTGCTCGATGACAAAAAGCCTTATCTCGGACTCGGATTTCTTCCCGCGTCGATCATGTTCAACACAGCCGCCGCAAGCGGAAAGCATATAGCGGCTACTCCCGACGGAAGAAGGTCAGGCGACCCTCTTGCCGAGTCGCTCGGAGCTATTATGGGCAAGGACACCGACGGCCCGACAGCCCTTCTTAACAGCGTCACCTCTATGGCTCTTGAAAAGGCACTCGGTATGCCCGTGCTCAATTTCACGGTAAATCCCGCTATCGACAACGATATCATAAGAACTCTCATATCGGGCTATTTCGACCGCGGAGGTATGCAGATGCAGATAACCTGCGTCAGCCGTCAGATGCTCGAAGAAGCCTACGAAAATCCCGAAATGCACAGAAATCTTTCTGTCCGCGTTGCAGGATATTCCGAATATTTCCACCGTCTCAGCGACGATCTGAAGCGTCTTGTAATAGAGCGTACAATATATTGACACCGGAGAGCATCGGATGCCCGAAAAAAGGTATCCGATGCTTATATTTTTCTTTGCCGTATTTATTTGTCGATGAATGTATATTCAATGTATATTCTCGGTTTTTATGTATATTTTTACACCGCTTCGCGTTTGAGCACGAGCCGATTTTATCGTCGTCCTTTTCACTCAATCGGCTAAAGCAAAGCGGATATCAAGGACAGCAAGAGCTTTGATTTCGGTCATTTGACCCTATTTAGCAGGTTTTTATCGTCAATATGCACAATCAAGGTCGGAGATTTTAGCATTATCGTACAAAATCAACAAACTTAAAGAAAATGCGAAAAACCCCTTGAATATTAATACATTTTACGCTATAATTACAGCATATTTATTCACAGCAATTTTAGGAGGCCATACAATAATGGATAAGAAAAACATTAAAAAAGTCGTTCTCGCTTATTCGGGCGGACTTGATACATCGATAATAATCCCTTGGCTCAAGGAGAATTACAACAACTGTGAGGTCATCGCAGTTTCGGGTAACGTCGGTCAGGCTGACGAGCTCGAGGGTCTTGAAGAAAAGGCGCTCAAGACGGGTGCTTCCAAGCTTTACATCGAGGATCTTACCGATGAATTCGTTGACGACTACATCATTCCCACGGTAAAGGCAGGAGCTCTTTACGAGGACTACATGCTCGGCACGTCCTTTGCAAGACCTGTAATCGCAAAGAGAATCGTTGAGATCGCAAAGGCCGAAGGCGCAGACGCTATCTGCCACGGCTGCACGGGCAAGGGTAACGACCAGGTAAGATTCGAGCTTACTATCAAGGCTTTCGCTCCCGATATGCCTATCATCGCTCCCTGGAGAGAATGGGACATCAAATCGAGAGAGGAAGAGATCGATTACGCCGAAGCTCACAACATTCCCCTCAAGATAAACAGAGAAACAAACTACTCTAAGGACAAAAACCTCTGGCACCTCTCTCACGAGGGTCTCGACCTTGAGGATGCAGGAAACGAGCCTCTTTACGACAAGGACGGCTTCCTTGAAATGGGCGTTTCTCCCATCAAGGCTCCCGACACTCCTACTTATATCACTCTCGACTTTGTAAAGGGTGTTCCCGTAGCGCTTAACGAAAAAGCAATGAGCGCAAAGGAAATAATCCTCGAGCTCAACAAGCTCGGCGGAGAAAACGGTATCGGTCTTCTCGACATCGTTGAAAACAGACTCGTAGGTATGAAGTGCAGAGGCGTTTACGAGACTCCCGGCGGAGCTATTCTCTACGACGCGCACAAGTATCTCGAGACAATCACTCTTGACAAGATGACCGCTCACAAGAAGCACGAGCTTTCCGTAACATTTGCAGAGCTCGTATACAACGGACAGTGGTTCACACCTCTCAGAGAAGCCCTTTCCGCTTTCGTTGACAAGACTCAGGAAAACGTTACCGGTAAGGTAAGACTCAAGCTCTACAAGGGCAACATCATAAAGGCAGGCGTATGGAGCGACTATTCCCTCTACTCCGAGGAGATCGCAACATTCGGCGAAGACAACGTTTACAATCAGGCTGACAGCGCAGGATTTATCAACCTGTTCGGACTTCCCATCAAGGTTCAGGCTCAGGTAAACGCAAAGAACGCAAAGAAAACTAAAA
>JAFXJH010000081.1 GCA_017532425.1 Clostridia bacterium
ACGAATATCAGTCAGCATGGGTATACGTACCGATACTGACTGCGGCTATGGTATTCTATAACTGCTCGTCATTCTTCGGAAGCATATACACGGTCGTAAAGAAATCGTCCTACTCACTCTACACATCGCTTATAGGTGCTGTACTGAACGTAGCACTGAATTACATTTTACTTGTAACATACAGAGACGCTTACGGCGCGGCGATCGCAACTCTCGTGTGTTATGTCGCCGTATTTGTAATACGCGCCATAAGCGTCCGCAAATTCATTGATTTTGACACCTCCCCGCTAAAGACCTTCCTTAACTCTGTGCTGATAATTGCGCAGGTCGCTGTGGTCACACTTAGACCGAAGTTCTGGTTTGTAGGCGGCATACTCTTTGCGCTTGTCATAATCGCGCTTAACGTAAAGCCGTTTATAATACTTGCACTGAATATCTTAAAGAAATTAGCAGCACGCCGACGTCACTCCGCTTAAATAGGAATATCACGCGCCTATCATCAGTATAAGTCCTAAAATAAGCATAATTTCGTCATCGTATTCTCCCGAGCTTCCCATCATAAGAAGTCCGGTGAGCATCATATCCTCAAGCGTCATATTACGCAGAGAAAGCGAAAAGACTTCGGTATTCTCGGCATTTTCTTCGGTATCATTCTCGGACTTCGGGCTTTCTGTATCGCTCGGTGTATCATCGGGTGCATCCTCATTGCCTTGCTCGACTTTCACATCCGGATATACCGATACCTCGCGCAAAGCATCGTTTTCCGACCCGTTTTCCTTGCTGACAGCAGAAGATCGCGTCGGAAATTTACTCTCAGTATCATAAAACTCGGATCTATCCCTTACGGGCAAAAAATTCCTGGGATCTGTATATTCCCTGATCGGTTCTTCCACGCTCTCTGTCACGGGAATATCGAGCGCCATTTTCGCTATAGGCTCCGAGGGTATACTGCTTTTATATTCTGTCGGAGAGCTTTTTTCGGGAGTTATCGCAGGCATCGGTGCAGGTCTGCTTCTTTGATAGCGGTCTCCGCCGTAAAATCTTCTGCTATACACTCTACGTACTCCCTCACTTTCCTTTGTAAAGTCCGCCTGCGGCATCGGCAAGCCCGATTATCTTTATCACAACGTCCAGCTTATCTCTCTTTTCGTCGCTGAGAAAAGGGCGCATAGCTTCAAGAAGCCTTATCCTATCGCACGCTTTCACCCTTCTTGACGTGTGGGTGTGATTTTTTATGTTCTTGTCATCTGTGGGATCACGGTCGGATCTTTCATTATTTAAATGAGGTGCCTGCTTTTCTTCATACGCCGGAAGTGCTTGCTGAGCACTTTCCTGTGCGCTTTCAGCGTCGTCGGACACCTCCTTATCTCCACTTACATCACCGAGTGAAAGACCGTTCAATATTCCCGACGAGGAAAGTGTTCCCGCTATACTCATAACCTTTCCGAGAGCCTCGGGGTCTTCAAGCATTTTGGCTATCATCGAGCCCATATCTCCCATACTGTTGATATTTCCGTTCATTTGATATGACCATACCTTTCAAATTTATGTTTATGTTGGCTTTTTGCCGTCTGCCTCGGATGATGAAAGACCGATAAGCTCACTCGTCTTTTCCTGTCCGAGCCTTGCGGCAAGCTTTTTTATATCCGAATCACTTGCGGATATAAGCATATTACGTATAGCCTCGCTGTTTGCGCTCATCGCGGCAGCCTGCGCCCTTGAGCCGCCCATCGCACTTATCACGGACGAGATCAGTGCGGAAAAGCTTTCCTTATCAAGAGCCGCAAGCGCGCGGATCTTATCTGCATCCAAATCGGATATTTCGTACTTTTTCACTTAATTCCTCCCTCGAAGAAGTTATTTTTTACTCTTCAGGATCAGTATATGCGATTTTTCATTACTTGACATAGACACTGCAAATTTTATTAAGCCGATCGTTTTTTTCGGAGAAAAAGCAATGACACACACAGAAAGAAAAATAATAGTCCTTTCCGACTCGCACGGAAGCACCAAAAATATGACCGAGGTCTTTAAGATGCACCGCGATGCGGACGCATTTATTCATCTCGGTGACGGAGCGCACGAGTTTGCACGTATGTGCAGGCAGTACGAGGTCATAGGATACAGCGTGCTCGGAAACTGCGACAGCAGATTTATATGCAGCGACGCGCAAAGTCCGTACGCTACAGCATTTTTCGCAAATTACAGATTTTTTATGACCCACGGTCATCTTTACGGCGTAAAGGCAGGCAGAGAGACTCTTATTTCAAACGCCAAAAAGGCTCTGCCCGATGTTGATTTTATACTTTACGGTCACACGCACGTACCCGAAAACAGATATATTCCCGCCGAAAGTGACGGTGAAAAGCCGATATATCTTATGAATCCGGGAAGCCTTTCCCAACCGAGAGACGGCAAAGCTCCGTCGTACGGGATAATCCTTATAAAGGACAAAAACATAATTACAAACGTCGCCGAGATAGGCGTCTGAAGGAGAACACAAAATGCTCAGCTACAAGCCAAAGCGTTACGCAAAAAACGCTGTCATAACAGAAATAATACTTTTTTTCGTGCTAATCGCACTCGCGGTCATATCCGCACTCGGTCTTGAATACAAGGCAATAAGCCAGGGTCTTGTCTTTATAGTTGCCGCGGGTATTCTCTACGTAGCGACCCGCTATATGCTCTGCGAATATACTTATACGGTATCAAACGACAAATTCGAGGTCAGCCGTCTTTCGGGAAGGATCCCGAATCTGCTCGTGAGCCTTGACATCAGCGACAAGGACAGCATTGTAAAAATATCGGACCGAAAGGATCTTAAGGCATACGGTGTCAGCAAAACCGAAAACGTATGCGCAAATCTCGCACTGCACGGACTTTACGCCTATATTTCGGTATCAGACGATAAAAAGACGGCGATACTTATCGAATGTGACGAGCTTTTCGCTCTTGCCGTCAGCGAAAGGATCAATATGAAAAAGCTAACGAAAAACGATACCGATGAAGAGGAAGGAGAAAACTGACCTATGGCATTTGACGCAGGAATGGTCCTTGCCGTCGCAAGCGAGCTTTACGACCGCATCGTCGGAGCAAGAATAGAAAAGGTGCATCAGCCCGAGCGTGACGAGATAGTTTTGCTTCTCCACATCGGACGCGAAAATCTCCGACTCGTTATATCTGCTTCGCCCAATAATCCGAGAATACATCTTTCAAATATAAGTAAGGAAAACCCTTCCGCTCCGCCTATGTTTTGCACTATGCTGAGAAAATATCTCACGGGTGCAAAGGTGCTCTCTGTGCGCACGATCGGATTTGAGAGAATAATCTTCATAGATTTCGAGGCTCACGATGACCTCGGTTACCCATTCAAGGTGACTCTCGTTGCCGAAATTATGGGCAAATACAGCAATATCATCTTCTGTCACGGAGATAATATGAAGATACTCGGAGCTATCCGTCCCGTAGACTTTACAACGAGCCGCGTAAGACAGGTGCTCTCGGGTATGCTATACGAAGCGCCTCCCGCGCAGGACAAGAAAAATCCGCTTGAGGAAACGCGCGAGGGATTTTTCGAGTCTGTTTATGCAAGCGAAAAGCGTGCAGACAAATTCATAACCGACACCTATCTCGGAATATCCTCGCTCGTAGCAAGAGAGATAGCATACCGCGGCGAAGGCTCAAACGAGGCTCTCTGCGATGAGTTCTTTAAGCTTGTGAATATACTTAAAGAGAAAAGCTTCAAGGCAGTAATGATAGTCGACGAAAGCTCGCGTCCCGTAGAATACGCATTTTTCGATATTATGCAGTATTCGGGCATGAAAAAGGTGTATTTCGACAGTATTTCACAGCTTATAGAGACATTTTTCACATCCCGTGACAACAGCGAGCGTGTCAAGCAGCGCGCCGCCGATATATTCAAGCTTCTGACAAATACCAAAGCCCGTCTTGAAAAAAAGACGGCGATTCAGCTTTCCGAGCTTGAGGAATGTGAGAAAAAGGAAGAGATGAGAAAATACGGTGAGCTTATCACTGCAAGCATATATATGCTGAAAAAGGGTATGACTCACGCAAAGGTTATCGATTATTACAAAGAAGACACCCCCGAAATAATGATACCACTCGATATAAGACTCACCCCCGCGCAAAACGCACAGGCTTACTTCAAAAAATACACCAAGATGAAAAACGCCGAGCTTGAGATATCAAAGCAGATAGAAAACACCGAGCGCGAGACGGCGTACATCGATTCCGTGCTTGACAGCCTTTCGCGCGCATCCGGTCAGAGCGAGCTCGACGAGATAAGACGCGAGCTGTCCGAATCGGGATACAGCTCGGTGCAGAAGCAAAGCTCCTCCAAAAAAGCGCAGATATCGGGTAAGCCCATCGAATATATAACCTCGGGCGGATACCGCTTGCTTTGCGGAAAGAACAATCTGCAAAACGATTATATAACCACAAAGCTTGCAGAAAAAAGCGACTGGTGGTTCCATATCAAGAATGCGCCCGGCAGCCACGTAATAATGCTTGCAAACGGCGAGGAGCCGTCAGCAGAGGATTTTACTGAGGCTGCAACCGTTGCGGCATACAACTCTTCCCTTTCTGAAGGCAAAAACGTTTCGGTCGATTACACGCTTATAAAGCATATAAAAAAGCCGTCAGCCTCGAAGCCGGGATTCGTTACCTACACGACCTATTGGAGTGCCGTCGTAACACCCGATGCAGAGCTTTGCGAAAGGCTGAAAAAATCAAAATAAATTCCGCAGGCGTTCATTTTTTATTGATTTTATACATTGACAAAAAAGTCCATGCGAATTAAAATGTATCAGCAATCGTTTTTTACTCGAAAGGACCCTTAAAATGACCACCGATCTCACGAAAGGATCACCAATAAAGCAAATACTTTGGTTTTCTATTCCCTTTCTTATAGGAAACCTTTTCCAGCAGTTCTACAATATTGCCGATATGGTAATAGTGGGGCAAACACTCGACCCAAACGCATATACGGCAGTCGGTGCGACAAGCAGTCTCGTCTGGTTTGCATCGGGTGCGATACAGTCGCTCACGGCAGGATTTTCGGCCATAACGGCACGTTATTTCGGCTCGCGCGATGAAGAAGGGATCAAGCGATCATTTGCGGCAAGCATACGTCTTTCAGTGATCATCACAGCGATACTCACTCTTGTCTGCGTAATATTTGCTCGACCATTCCTCGACCTTCTTCAGACTCCCGAGGACATAATCGACCGCTCGTACAGATATATTATCTGCATATTTGCGGGACTTTTCGTAACGGCGCTCTTCAACCTGCTCTCCAATATGATAAGAGCACTCGGAGATTCAAAAACGCCTCTCTACTTTCTCGTTACAGCGTGCGTTATAAACATAATACTTGACTTTGTGTTTATCGCAGTACTCGGTATGGACACCGAGGGAGCAGGTATTGCCACAGTTATCGCACAGCTCATATCGGGAATACTTTGTATAGTCTACATAGTAAAAAAGCAGCCTCTTCTGCACATTTCCGCAGTACATTTCAAAAAAGATAAGGCTCTCGACAGCACTCTTTTAAAGATCGGTATTCCGATGGCGTTTCTTAATATGGTCCTCTCGGTAGGCGCGATAATCGTACAGTTTGCCACAAACAATCTCGGTACACTTTACGTTTCCGCATACGTTACAGCCTCCAAGCTTGAGACCTTCGTCACACAGCCGCTTCTTTCATTCGGGTCTGCCGTATCTGTATTCACAGCACAGAATTACGGTGCGGGAAAATATTCCCGTGTCATCGAGGGTGCACGTAAGACCAATCTTATCGGACTTATCTGGTACGTTATGGCTTCCCTTATTATGATACCTCTCGGAAGATACTTAATTCTTCTGCTCAACAAGGACATCGACGTGACAATCGTTGACAACGCGTATAAATACATCGTTATAAACACCCTGCTCGTATTTATCGTTTCCCCGCTTATAATCTGCAAGAGCGTGCTTCAGGCGGTCGGTCGTACTACCTTCTCAATGATATCGGGATTTACCGAGATCATCGGACGCGCCGGACTTTCTATAGCTGTTGTGTGTATGATGAAGCCTTACCTTTTAGGCTATGACATAGCTCCGATACTCAGCGAGCCCGTCGGATTTACTGTCATGTGCTTTGCCACACCGCTTGCGTGGACACTCGGAACACTTACCGTCATCGGAGATTACGCGCTTATGATAAAAAAATTTAAAAAAATGTCCGACTCTCCCGACCTTGAATAAAAAAGTAAACTTTTAAACACTAATCAGACAGATTTTCAAAATCCGTCTGATTTTTCTTTTATACAGGCCATATAATGTACTATGATCGGCTTTACTTAAAGAAGGGATGATAGTAAATGAATATCAAAAATATCGTAACGGAGAAGAAAACGGGCAAGCTTTCATTTTTAGGGCGCGAAGTAATTCTTTACACCCTTGATATTCCAAGATGCGATGATGAAAAAAGCTTTCTGAACGATTTTTTTGCTTTGACTGCAGAAAATTATCTGAAATATCTTGAAGACCTGCTTGAAAAAGAGCTCGCGCCCGAGATGAAGGCTATGATAGAAAATTCAAAAAGATCGCGCGATATACGAAATGCGCTCGGCATTCCGATAAAGGCAGCGCTCAGCTGGAGCTACACTTTTTTTAAAGAAAAATACCTTTCGCTTCTCTGCGAAAGCAGACTATCTTACGCAAACGGAAGGAGAGTATTCACTATACGCACGCTCTGTCTTGACACGGAAACTATGGTGCTGAAAAAAGCAAGAGATATCTCGAAAAAGGCTTCGGGCGGAAAATATAATTTCTATATCAAGGGCTCGAAAATGTACACCTTCGACAGGAATTTCGCCGTTTGTGAGGATGACGGCAGGCAGTACGGCGATATTATGAAAATCTCTGCCCGCAAAATAGACAATATATGAGCCGTAAATTTGTGCAAATACAAAAAAATAATTAAAACCGCACGCAATTGCTCGAAAACTATTGAAATTTTGGGGCAATATGTGATATAATTATTGTAACTTTTTGTTTGTATTTTCGTATCGTGAAATCGCTTTTTTCGGTATGATTTTACAGCACAAAATGCCGTACTGTTCTTGTGCGGTATTAAAGTAATATCAGACGAAAGGAATGATATATTATGACAGGCAAAATACTCGGCGAGATACTAGATGCCGAGAAAGAAGCTTCGGACATACGCACGTGCGCCACGTCAAAAGCAGCCGAAATGATCTCGGATGCAAAAATAAACGGCGAAGCGCTCTGCCGCGAAACGAAGGAGCTTGCCGAGGCAAAGAAAAAAGCCGTTTTAGCGGAAAAGATCCGTGCAAGCGAGGAATTTCTTGAAAAAGCCAGAGCATCATCCGAAAACGAAGCTATGATAGTTTCTGCCGCGGCGTCTGCCAATATCTCCGATGCGGTGAATTTCATAATCGGGAAGGTAGGAAGCTTATGGCAATAGTCAAAATGAAGAAGCTCACCCTTGCCGCCGCAGCCTGCGATGCAGACGAGCTTATGCAAAAGCTGATGTGGACGGGAAGCGTTGAGGTCTCCGATGCGGCGTCTTCTGTAGAGGGCGACGGGCGTTTGACTCCCGATGAGAGGTTTTCAAATAAGCTATCAGAGCTTTACTCAAGGCTCGGCGGATACGAAAAAGCCATTTCTTTTCTCAAAGAATACGAAAAAGCTCCGAAGGGTCTGTTTGCAAAAAGAAGATCCTACGGCAGAAGCGTCTACGACTCACCGTCGGAGATATTTCTTAACGCCGACCGTATAACTCTCAAAGCGCGTGAGATAGAATCGGGAATCGACGATATTCTTACAGATGAGTCAAGGATACGCGCTTCGCTTGCATTCCTTGCGCCTTGGAAGGATTTCGATCTCGAGCTTTCGGTAAGAGGCACTCTCACGACAGAGCTCGTGGCAGGATCGCTTCCGCGCGACGTTTCACATAACGAGCTTCGGGATGAGCTTGCAATCGAATGTGAAAGCGCTATTCTTGAAACGGTATCCGAAAGCGAAAATGCTTCTTATATCTGCGTTATCGCACTTAAGGAGGATCTTGACAAGATAGGCTCGATCCTTGCGAGAAAGGGCTTTATACGCGCCGATTTCTCTGCCTACATGCGCTGTGCATCAGAGGAATACAGTCTGCTTTCTCAGCGAAGCGAAATGCTTGAAATAGAGCGCTCAAACCTAAAGACGCAGGCTATGAAGCTTGCTCAGGAGCTTGACGTTATAAGGCTCGCGTGTGACGTAACGGAAACCGAAGCGGCAAAAACAGAGGCTCAGAAAAAGCTTATCTGCACAAGCTCTGCTGTCATACTTTCGGGTTGGGTACCCGAAAAGAAGATCGGCGAGATAGACAAAATACTCGAGGGCTACGAATGCTACAGAGAATTTGCCGACCCCGAGGAGGGGGACGACGTGCCCGTTCTTCTTTCAAACAAGAGTATTGCAAAGCCCTTTGAAAGCATTATCGATATGTACGTGCTCCCGACCTACGGCTCATTCGATCCGACCGCTATTATGGCGATATTCTATTTCATAATATTCGGTCTGATGCTTGCAGACGTGGTTTATGGTCTTATACTTGCCATTGGAGGCTTCTTAGCTCTTAAAAAGCTCGACCTCGGAAAAGGCATAAAGCAGCTCGTAAAGCTCTTTGCAATATGCGGTATATCCTGCACGATAGCGGGTGTATTTTTGGGAAGCTATATGGGTGACCTTCCCTCCGCTATAGTTACGGCATTCGGCGGCGAAGCCTTTGAAATGCCTCTCACCCTCATAAATCCGCTCGAAGAGCCCATTCTCTTTATAGTCGTATCTCTCGTAGTCGGATTTGTGCATATGCTCGTAGGTCTTGGGATAAAATTTTACGTTGTATGCCGCGACGGTTCCTTCCTTGAAGCCTTCTTCGACGTTGGCGGATGGTTCATCGTTTTCGCAGGCGCGGGACTTATTTTCCTTCACAAGATCGTCGGAATTTCTGTCCTCGCTGTCGGTATCGTCGTTATGATGATAGGCGGTGCGCTCAAGAAAAAGGGAATCTTCGGCAGAATAATCGGAGGCTTCGGTGCGGTATACGGCTTCGTCGGATTCGCATCCGACCTTATCTCCTACTCGAGAATTATGGCTCTCGGACTTACCTCGGCTATTATCGCAAGCGTTTTCAACATTCTTGCAACGATAGCGCTTCCGAGCCCCATCGGATTTGTGCTCTTTATCGTCGTTATCCTGGTCGGACATCTTCTCAACCTCGGTATCAACATAATAGGTACGTTCGTTCACGCAAGCCGACTTCAGTACATCGAATTCTTCGGAAAATTCTACGAGGACGGCGGCCGCAAATTTGTTCCTCTCACCACGCGTGAGAAATACACAAGCATAACAGATCCTGATAAGCAGGACTGATTATCAAAAATAAAAACATTCTATTGTAAATTAAAATTTGGAGGAAAAAATAATGTTTACTCTTCTTACAGCAGAAGCTGCTTCTTTCACATTCGGTCAGTATCTTTCTACAATGACTTTCGGCTCGGCTCTTGCACTTCTCGGTGCATTTCTCGCAGTAGGTCTTGCAGGCTGGGGCTCTGCAAAGGGCGTTGGCCTCGTTGGACAGGCAGCTGCAGGCGTTATCTCCGAGGATCCTTCGGTAGCAGGTAAGGCTATCATTCTTCAGGCTCTTCCCGCAACACAGGGTCTTTACGGCTTCGTTGTAGCATTCCTTGTAATGCTCAAGGGCGGTGCTCTTAACGGAAGCATTTTCACTCTCACTCTCGAGCAGGGTATGTTCTTCCTCGTTGCTTGCCTTCCCATCGCTTTCGTCGGCTTCTTCTCTGCTATACATCAGGCTAAGGTTGCTGCTGCAGGCGTTCAGATGATCTCTAAGCAGAAGGATAAGTTCGGTACGGCTATCACAAGCTCGGCGCTCGTTGAGACGTACGCACTTTTCGCGCTCCTCGTTTCCGCACTTCTTATCCTCCTTTATTGATAAAGCTACATTCAAACGTTTACAAAAATAAAATTTATCAGAAAGGACGGCTTTTGTGTGAATTCAAGCGAAAAGATAACAGGCAGAATAATTTCAGTCGCGCAGAGCGAGGCTGACAGCATTATCGCAAAGGCGAAGAATGAATCTGCCGCTATAACAGAAGAATATAAAAAGAAAGCCGCCGAAATTGCGGCAAACGCAGAATCGGAAGCCGAAGCTGATATCGAAAGCATACGCTCAAGAGCTGTAGCATCTGCGGAAAAGATAAGACGAAACGTTCTGCTTGATGCAAAAAATGCAAAGATCGACGAGGCGTTTGAAAAGGCACGTCTCAAGCTTATCGGTCTTTCAGACGAGGATTATGAAAAAATGCTTTCCATAATGCTCGTATCCACCGTAAAAAGCCAGCTCGCATCCGAAAAGCTCTCTCTTGAGCAGGACGTAGACGGTGAGATAACCGTATGCGAAGAATATTCGGTAATTCTGTCAAATGCAGACAAAAACAGAGTTTCCCCGGCTATGATAAAGCCTGCTGCCGAGATCGCTCTGGCATCGGGCAAGCGTCTGACACTTTCAGACGAGGCTGCAAATATAGACGGAGGCTTTATACTGATCTGCGGAGATATCGAGATCAACTGCTCGATAGGTCTTATTCTTTCTCAGCTCAGAGACACTCTTGAGAGTGACGTTTACCGTATACTCTTTAATTAAAGGAGAGTGCTTCCGAATGACAAACATTACTAACTCTAAAAAGGTTGAAAAGGTCAGAACAGACGATTATATCTACGTTTCCGCGATGACACGCACGAGAGAGACCCACCGTATATGCTACGATGCTCTTATGCGTATCGCCGATGCCAAGGACGTCTACGAGATACAGAAGATCCTTCCCGAATATTCGGTAGAGCCTATATACGCCGAAAACGGTATGATAGACGCAGAAGAAACGGTAAACGCCTATCTTGCAGAGGAATTCCGCGTAATATCAAAGTCGATGCCTCAACCCGAAATACTGAATTTCCTTAAGGTATCCTACGACTGCCACAATCTTAAAACAGTCATAAAATGCAGAGCGCGCGGAAGAGAGGACGCAGGCGAGCTTCTTATCGATCTCGGCACAGTTCCCGCAGAGAAGGTCGTATCTGCAGTTAAATCGCAAAATCTCGACATTTTCCCGAAAAATATGGCAAACGCCTTCGAAAAAGCAGAAGAAGCCTTTTCTGAAAGCGGTGACCCCAAGCTTATCGACTCTATTCTTGACGAAGCCTGCTATGCAGATATGCTTGACTCGGTAAGCTCGTATAACAAAGAATATTTCAGACGTCTGGTTTATATAAAGATAGACACGACCAACATTCTGACCGCTATCCGTACT
The DNA here is from genome assembly GCA_017532425.1 of Clostridia bacterium. Taxonomy (GTDB): domain Bacteria; phylum Bacillota; class Clostridia; order Oscillospirales; family CAG-272; genus SIG672. Next base: position 11,397 of record JAFXJH010000081.1, read on the forward strand.
ATGCGTATGCGTGACACTACCGGTCTTTTCTCGTCTATGTTTATAAAGGGCGGAATACTTGACAAGAGCTTCCTTGAGAAATCGATGATGCTCGGTGAGGAGGGTTTTATTTCCTCGCTTGCCTCTAAGGGATACGCCTTCTCCACATCAAACGGTGAAGCGCTCTCTCTTACGCATCTTGCCAAGGTCTGTGAAGACATCTATATGAAATACGTCGACAACGCGAAGAGCATTTCATTCGGCGCAGAGATATGTGTAGCTTATCTTATCAAGGCTTCTTACGCATCTAAAATGCTCCGAATGGCGATCGCATCCAAGCAAACGGGAGTTTCTCCCACAAAAATCAAGGAAAGCATCGGAAAATTCTGATACGCTTTCACTTCATAAGGCTGGTGACCTTAAATGAACAAGATCGCTATAATAGGCGATACCGAAAGCACGCTCGGTTTTCTTGCGGTCGGATTTTCAGTATTTCCCGCATCATCTGCAGAGGAAGCGTCAAAAACGCTTGTAAAGCTTGCATCCGAGGGATATGCGATAATATACATCACAGAAGATCTTGCGTGTGAAATAACCGATACCATATCAAGATACAAGGACACTCCCCTTCCCGCCGTAATTATGATCCCGGGGAAATCGGGAAGCCGCGGTATCGGTATGCACAATATCAAAAAATCTGCAGAACGTGCTATCGGCGCAGATATACTTTTCAAAGAATAAACTCCTATATGTCAGAAAGGAACCGTTTTATAAACGGGGTACTATACAAAAATGGTAGAAGGAAGAATACTTAAGGTCTCGGGACCTCTCGTTATCGCAGAGGGTATGAGAGAAGCAAATATGTTCGACGTTGTACGAGTCGGCGACGCTAAGCTCATAGGCGAGATCATAGAAATGCACGGCGACAAGGCCTCTATACAGGTATACGAGGAAACTGCCGGTATCGGACGCGGTGACAAGGTAATTTCTACGGGTGCTCCCCTTTCGGTTGAGCTCGGACCCGGACTTATCACCGGTATTTACGACGGTATACAGCGTCCTCTCGACGTTATTTATGAAAAATACGGAACTAACATAATCAAAGGAATAGACGTCCCCGCACTTTCGCAGGAGAAGGTATGGCATTTCGATGCCACGGCTTCGGTCGGAGACAGCGTAAAGGGCGGCGACATTTACGGTACTGTAAAGGAAACAGAGCTCGTTACTCACAAGATACTCGTTCCTCCGAAGACATCGGGTAAAATACTCGAAATAAAGAGCGGAGATTACAAAATTTCCGAGCCCGTCGGAAAGCTTGAAACAGAGGACGGAAAGGTTATCGACATCACCCTTTCTCAGAAATGGCCGGTTCGTGTTGCCCGCCCGTACTCCGAAAAGCTTCCTCCCGTAACTCCTCTTGTTACAGGACAGCGCTCGATAGACACCCTCTTTGCACTTGCAAAGGGCGGTACGGCTTGTGTTCCCGGTCCTTTCGGAAGCGGTAAGACGGTCGTACAGCATCAGCTTGCAAAGTGGAGTGACGTTGACATCGTTATCTACGTAGGATGCGGAGAGCGCGGAAACGAGATGACAGACGTTCTTCTCGAATTCCCCGAGCTTAAGGACCCGAGAAGCGGCGAATCGCTTATGAAGCGTACCGTTCTTATAGCAAACACCTCGGATATGCCGGTTGCGGCGCGTGAAGCCTCTATATACACGGGTATAACTATCGCGGAATACTTCAGAGATATGGGATACTCGGTTGCGGTTATCGCAGACTCGACCTCGCGTTGGGCAGAGGCGCTCCGTGAAATGTCCGGACGTCTTGAAGAAATGCCCGGTGAAGAGGGTTATCCCGCATATCTTACCTCCCGTCTTGCACAGTTCTACGAAAGAGCGGGCGAGGTAGTCTGCCTCGGAAGCGACAAGAGAGTCGGTGCAGTTTCTGCTATCGGCGCGGTATCGCCTCCCGGAGGTGACCTTTCCGAGCCTGTTGCGCAGGCTACTCTGCGTATAGTTAAGGTTTTTTGGGGACTTGATGCCTCTCTTGCATATCGCCGTCACTTCCCTGCTATCAACTGGCTGAACTCCTATTCGCTCTATCGCGACAGATTTGCAGATTGGTTCAGAAACAACATTTCTCCCGAATGGAATGACAATGCCGCTAAATTTATGAAGATACTTCAGGAAGAAAGCGAGCTTGACGAGATCGTAAAGCTTGTCGGTATGGACGCTCTTTCATCTAACGACAGACTCACCCTTGAAATAGCACGCTCTATCCGTGAGGACTATCTGCAGCAGGATGCTTTCGGTGAAGTGGATGCTTACACGCCTCACGGCAAGCAGGACAAGATGATGAAGCTTATCCTTTACTTCCACGAAAAAGCCTCCGAAGCACTTGAAAAGGGCGCGGATATCGAAGATATCGCTTCTCTTGCAGTAAGAGAGCAGATCGGACGTGCCAAGAACATCGACAACGAAAACTATGCCGAGCAGTTTGACGCTATTTTTAAGGAAATAGACGTTCAGATCGGCGAGGCTATCGCAAAAGCATCACAGATCTGAGGCTGAAAGGTCAAAAATTCAATAATAAGCTAAATTAAGCTAATATGGAGAACATATGATACGAGAATACAGAACAATAGAAGAAGTCGCCGGACCTCTGATGCTGATAAAGCAGATCGAAGGCGTAAAATATGATGAGCTCGGCGAGATCGAGCTCGAAAACGGCGAAATACGCCGCTGCAGAGTTCTTGAAGTAAACGGTTCCAACGTGCTCGTTCAGCTTTTTGACAATGCTGCAGGACTCAATCTTTCAACAAGCAAGGTGCGTTTTTCGGGTCACGGAGTACAGCTTCCCGTTTCGCAGGATATGCTCGGACGAGTATTCAACGGTATGGGCGAGCCTATCGACGACGGTCCGCGAATTATTCCCGAAAAGACTCTTGACATAAACGGTACTCCCATAAATCCCGCCGCACGTATGTATCCCGATGAATTTATTCAGACGGGTATATCGACTATCGACGGACTTAACACCCTCGTACGCGGACAGAAGCTCCCGATATTCTCGGGATCGGGTCTGCCGCACGCAAACCTCGCCGCACAGATAGTACGTCAGGCTAAGGTTCGCGGAAAGGACGAAAAATTTGCGGTCGTATTTGCCGCTATCGGTATCACCTTCGAAGAAGCAGATTTCTTTATTTCCGACTTCAAAAAGACGGGCGCTATCGACAGAACGGTGCTTTTCATCAACCTTGCAAGTGACTCGGCAATAGAAAGAATTACAACTCCCCGTATGGCACTCACAGCCGCAGAGCATCTCGCCTTCGACTGCGATATGCACGTGCTTGTAATACTTACAGACATCACAAACTACGCGGAAGCACTCCGTGAGGTCTCTGCAGCGCGTAAAGAGGTTCCCGGTCGCCGTGGATATCCCGGTAACCTTTACACCGACCTTGCAACTATGTACGAGCGCGCAGGACGCAAAAAGGGCAGTAGCGGAAGTATCACTATGATACCGATACTCACAATGCCCGAGGATGACAAGACACATCCCATCCCCGACCTTACCGGATACATCACGGAAGGACAGATAATCCTCTCCCGTGACCTTTACAGAAAGGGTATGCTCCCTCCCGTTGACGTACTTCCCTCCCTCTCACGTCTTAAGGATAAGGGTATAGGAAAAGGAAAGACGCGCGCCGACCACGCAAACGTTATGAACCAGCTCTTCTCCAACTACGCGCGAGGCAAGGAAGCAAAGGAGCTTATGGTCGTTCTCGGTGAAGCTGCACTCTCTCCGATGGACAGACTTTACGCAAAATTCTCCGACGAATTTGAGGCACAGTATATAAATCAGAGCTTCTATGAAAACAGAAGCATCGAAGAAACGCTTGAGATCGGCTGGAGACTTCTCTCCATCCTCCCGAAGAGCGAGCTCAAGAGAATCAAGCCCGAATTTATCGAACAGTATTATCAGAATTAATGCAGAGGAGATAGCCTATGGCTGAAATTCGCGTAAATCCTACGCGTATGGAAATGAAGCGCATAAATGCGAGGCTGACTACCGCAAGACGCGGTCACAAGCTTCTCAAAGACAAGCAGGATGAGCTTATGAAGCTCTTTCTTGAGGTCGTGCGCCAGAACAAGAGCCTGCGCGAGGATATTGAAAAAAGAATAATGAACGTCCATAACAGCTTCACTCTCGCCGCTGCCGTAACCTCCCCGAAAATGCTCGAGGAAGCGCTTATGCTCCCGAAAAGCGAGTGCTCACTTGACGTTCAGTACAAAAATATGATGAGCGTCAACGTTCCCGTTTATAAATTCGACATCACAGACAGCGCGGGCGGCGGATACAACTACGGATTCGCGTTTACTCCGGGAGAACTTGACGAAGCAGTCGGTGAGCTCACCGAGCTTCTTCCCGATATGATAAAGCTTGCAGAGACCGAAAAAACGGCTCAGATGCTTGCAGAAGAGATCGAAAAGACGCGTCGCCGTGTCAATGCTCTTGAGTACATTATGATCCCGCAGTACGAAAAAACGATCAAAACGATCAAAATGAAGCTCGACGAGGTCGAAAGAGGCAATACCACACGACTTATGAAGGTCAAGGATCTTATGCTTGAAGCACAGATCAAGCAAAAACGCAAGGAAGACCTTACAGACGAATAATACCGAAAACGCCCTCCGCTCGAAAAACATTTTCGGGTGGAGGGCATACGGCGTTTTATCTTATTTTTATTATTATTTGAGAATACGGACAAACAGCGCAAAATATAATTTAATAAAGCTATTATTTCAGTAATCTATTTTGCGGAGGTTTACCAAAATGTTTGTCTATTCTTTCAGAGCATCAAGCCTGAAGGCTTTTGCTACCATCAGCTTTGCGCTCGTTATTCTCGTCGCACTTATTCTGACCGTGCCATCCTACGGCGCGCTTGAAACAAATGCGGACGCAGTATCTTATTCGGGCGTAAAGAACGCGCAGGACGCGGCAAAATTTTTAAATCAGTTCGGATGGAAGGTTTCGGGTGACGCTGTCGAGACCGTGGAATTAAAGATCCCATCCGAATTTGACAACGTATTTACCGAATACAACGAAATACAAAAGCGTCAGGGGCTTGACCTCGGAAGATACCGTCGCAAAAACGTCACCCGATATACCTTTGAGGTAACAAATTATCCGGACGCGACGGGCAAGGTGCTTGCAAGCGTTATCGTTCACAAGGGTAACGTTATCGCGGGCGATCTTTGTCAAAACGGTGCAAACGGCTTTGTAGTCGGCTTTGACGGAAAATAGAAGCAAGGCTATGCCATATTAACCGGTTGATTTTGGATTTTTCAGGGGAACCACCACTTGTGTGTTCCCCTCTTTGCAAAGCTCCGCTTCGCAAATTCACCCCTCGTGGCGCTTCTGAACGATAGAGAATTTCGCTCGTTGCTACGCGAGACCAAGGCTACGCGCCTTGGAAGGCGGTTGCTTTTTGAAAAAAGCAACACAAAAACTTTCTAATATCAGCTTTCTCGTGTTAGAGAGCCAAAATCAAAAATTTGTATATCTGTATAAAAGAATGGAAAGAAAAGAAAAGAAAAATGGAGCTTACATACGTTGCAACATGCCTTTTCGGACTTGAAAAATTTTTAGGAGAAGAAATCGACGCCCTCGGATATAGGCGCATATCCACTATTGACGGCCGCGTGACCTTTACGGGAGATATCTCTGCCGTAGCGCGCTGTAACATCGGTATGCGCTTTGCCGAGAGGCTTTATATAAAGCTCGGAGAATTCGGAGCGGACACATTCGACTCGCTTTTCGAAGGCACAAAAGCACTCCCCTGGGAGGATTATATCGGTGCGGGAGACGCATTTCCCGTTTCGGGACATTCGGTAAAAAGCAAGCTTTTCAGTATTCCCGACTGTCAGTCTATCGTGAAAAAGGCTATCGTCGAACGCCTTAAAACCAAATATCATCTTTCGTTTTTCCCCGAGGACAAGCTTCTTTACAAGGTTGAATTTTTCATTCTGAACGACCGCGCAAGTCTTATGATAGACACGTCGGGTGTTGCTCTTCACAAGAGAGGATATCGTCCCGCGTCAAACGTCGCACCGCTTCGCGAAACTCTTGCGGCAGCTCTTGTAAAGATCGCACGTCCGCGTGACGAGGTCCTCTTTTGGGATCCTATGTGCGGCTCGGGCACTATCGCCATCGAGGCGGCTCTTATGCAGACAAACTGTGCTCCCGGTGTAAACCGTCACTTCGATGCCGAGAAATTCCCGCAGATCGACTCAGCCGTATGGGAAAGAGCGCGCGAGGAGGCAAGAGACAATGTAATACGCAACTCACAGTTTGAGGTCTACGCCTCGGACATAGATATGAACTGCGTTGAGCTTACACGCGACAACATACGCCGCGCAGGTGTGGGCGGCACGGTCAAGGCATTTCAGCGCAATGCGCTCGAAATAAAAACGGGCGGCAGACGAGGAACTGTCGTATGCAATCCGCCTTACGGCGAGCGTCTTTTCTCAATGGAGCAGGCCGAGGAGCTTTACCGAAATATGGGACGGGCTTTTTCATCACTCGATAACTGGCAGATATACGTACTGACCTCTCACGAGGGCTTTGAAAGACTTTACGGCAGACGCGCGGACAAGGTCCGCAAGCTCTACAACGGTATGATAAAGTGTAACTTCTATCAGTTTTTCAAAAAGCAGGACGATTTTACTCCCAAACATAAAGGAAATTACAAGAAATGAAGAAAAACGAGCTTTATACAGTAGAAATAAGCGATATGAACAATCTCGGCGCGGGCATATGCAAGATAGACGGCAAGGTCGTTTTTGTGCGCGGCGGAGTCACGGGGGACAAGCTTGAGATCGGTATAATCAAGAATCTTTCAGACTACGCGGTTGCCCGTGTGAACAAAATAATCGAGCCCTCGCCCATCCGAGTTGAAAACACCTGCCCTTCCTTCAAGCGTTGCGGCGGATGCGCTTTTCGCCACGTAAATTATGAAAACGAGAAGATTTTCAAGAAAAATTACATCGAAAACGCATTCAAAAAGGTCGGACTTTCAGTAAATATCGAGGACGTGCTTTCGACAGGATGCCCCGACAGATACCGCAACAAGGTGCAGTACCCCGTCGGAAAGGACTGGAAGATCGGATTTTTTGCCGAGCACAGCCACGACATAGTTGAGGTCTCCGACTGTCTCGTTCAGGACGACAGCTTTAAGGAGATCATCGACGAGATAGTGCGCTTCGGCAAGGAGAAAAAGATCCCGCCTTACGATTTTGAAAGCGGAAAAGGACTTGTCCGCCACATTTATCTGCGAAAAGGCCGCGGAAGCGGTGACATTATGGTCTGCCTTGTCATTAACGGCAAAACTATGCGCGAGGCTCCCGAGCTTGCAAGGATCCTCGTTTCGCGCTTCCCTGCCATAAAATCGGTCATACTCAACATTAACGAAAAGCGCACGAATGTCATTCTCGGCGACAAAAATATAACAGTTTACGGAAGCGACACGATCGAGGATATTTTCTGCGGACTTAGGGTAAAGATCTCGCCGAAATCATTCTATCAGGTGAACCGAGAATGTGCCGAGCTTATCTGTCAGAAAGCCGCAGAGCTTGCCGATCTGAAGCCGAGCGAAAAGCTTGTCGACCTTTTCTGCGGAATAGGTACAATCGGACTTTCGATGATAAAAAACTATCCCGATTCGAGCCTTATCGGTGTCGAAATAATTCCCGACGCCGTTGAGAATGCCAAGGAAAACGCTTCTCTGAACGAGATGAAAAACACGAAATTCATTTGCGGTGACGCAAACTCTCCGGAAATATCCGAAGCCGACGTTATCGTGGTCGACCCGCCTCGCAAGGGATGTGCAAGCGAGCTTATAAAGCGAATTTCCGAGATCTCGCCGTCGAGAGTTATCTACGTTTCGTGCAATCCCGACACTCTTGCGCGCGACTGCAAGCTTTTTGATGCCGAGGGATACAAGGTTACAAGGGCTTTTGCGGCTGATATGTTTTCTCGCACGGGGCACGTCGAGAGCGTCGTTTGTCTCAAACGACAGTTTCAACAATGAATTGCAGCCTTGCGGTTGCGTGAATTGAGCACAAGTGCTCATGAATTGCGCTGCGGCGCATTAGAGTTGCAATTCAATTCATGGAGCGAAGCGAGAAATCATGAAACAGAGTTTCAATTCATGACACATAGCGTCAAATCATTCAAAAACAAGGGCTTACGATGAAAGAAAACCTTTTAGTAAATGTAAAGATTTAATATTAAGAATAAGAGAAGAAAAACACAAATGATTTTACACATCAATGATTTTTTAAAAAACAAAAACAACTGCTCCGCTGCTTTTGTTGAAGCGATTTTATCAATGTCGGACGGCGATACTCTTTTGCTTGATGACAAGGAATATCACTTCTATCCGGAAGGAACGTATGAAAAAGAGTATTACATATCCAATAACGATGGCGGCATGAAGCCGATTGCTCTTCCTATAATGAATAAAAAGGGGATAACCATCGAAGGTGTCGGCTCTGAACTGATATTTCACGGCAATATGATGCCAATCGTTGTAGACAACTCCGAAAACATTACCTTGAAGGGATTTTCAATAGATTATTCAACACCCTTTTACGCGCAAGCAAAAATACTCTCCGCGGATACAAGCGGTATCCTTATAGAATTCGATGGAAAAGAGTTTAACTGCAAAGTTAGTGACGGAAAATTCTGCTTTTACAGCGAGTCGGAAAACTGGGAGTTCAATCCCGAAAAGGCGCTTTCACTTGAGTTTGATAAAAACGGACATCCCTCTGCCTATTCTCCTCCCTACTACGCTTATATGGGAGCGCCCAAAGATCACGGCTTCCTTTCCTGGCTTTACAAGGATATCACTCTCGAGGAGCGCGGTAAAAATCTCATCTTTATGCACGGAAGCATCGGAGAGCGCCACACGGTTGGAAATCATTTGGTAATGACTTACGCCGGCAGAAAATATCCCGGAATATTAATCACGGATTCAAAAGACGTCGCTCTTGAAGATATTAATCTTTATTACACTGCCGCTATGGGAATTGTTGCACAAAAAACCGAAAACGTCGCTTTGAAGCACATAACAGCAGAACCGAGAAAGGACAGCGGAAGGCTTCTTTCAACAAATGCGGATGCTACTCATTTTATTAATTGCAGAGGTCGTATTTCCGTTACTGACTGCAAATTCGTTCAAATGATGGATGACGCATCAAATGTTCACGGAATATATCACCTTTACAAAGAAAAGCTTTCGGACGGAAGTATCAGGTTAGGATTCGGTCATCCTCAGCACAAAGGAATGCAAACATACCGAATCGGAGACAGTGTTGCCGTTATAAATAGTGAGACAAATGAAACGAAAGCTGTCGGCAAGGTGGTCAAAGCATTTCTTGTCTCACCGGATGAGATAATACTTAAACTCGATTGCGATGTTCCAACGCCATCGTCAAACTGGGTAACCGAAAACCTTTCAACAGCTCCCGATGTGTACTTTTCGAATTGCGAATCAGGCTACAACCGCCCGAGAGGTTTTTTGATAAGCACAGCCGGCAAAGCCGTTGTTGAAAATTGTAAATTTTACAATATGAACTCCGCTATTCAGATCTCAGGCGAAATGAAAGATTGGTATGAATCCGGATGTGTCAAGGATGTATGCATCCGCGGTTGTGATTTTAATAATAGCGCATACGCAGGCGGCGTAGCTATTGTCTGCCGTCCCTCACTTCGTTGTACAGATACCATTTTTAACAAAAGAATCGTCATTGAAAACAACTTATTTACTCAAGCGAACAGGCGAATTTGCAGCATCGAAAGTTGTGAAGAAGTTATTTTCACGAATAATACGTTCCGCTCTGATCCTACTCTTTCACATTATCAGATGCACGGAGACGATGGAACGAGCTTCAGAAATTGTTTAAAGGTAATTAAAGAAAATCTCCTAACATAATACTTGAATAGACCTTTTGGAGTCTCCGCCCACGTCGATATGCGCCGCTGACGCGTCGCTCGATATGTCTGCGACTCGATATGGCGCTACGCGCTCGATATGCGTTGCCCAAGGGCAACGCGAGAGAAGAAACAAGGGTGCGGCACCATCAAAACTCGCTATCGCAGGCAACACATCGACGAAGCAAAGGAGAAAACTATGAAAGAATACAAAAGCGCATACTGTATATCATTCCTGTGCTGCTATATAGAATTATTTTTAATATGCTTTCCATGTGCCTTATTGGGCGATTTTATACTATTTTTTCTTAACAAAGCAGTTTTGGGAAAAGTGTTTTTTAGCTTTATCGCTGTTAGCTTGTTATTAATTGTATGTATACTTATTTTTACAGCACTAATAAATCTTATTATAAATTTTTTCAAAAAATCTTCGGTTTTTGTGAATGAAAAATTCGTAACATATTTGAATATATCTCTTGATTTAGATAAAATCAAATATATAACTTTATATCTTCCGGAAATGATATCAAGAAACAACATCTCTCCGCAAGAATTGTCACTTTACATAAACGATAAAGAACATATAGTAATAAAGCGTCCTTCCATACTACTGATTGCTTACCTGAAAAAAAGATGCCTAAACGCCAAGTTTGAAATAAACTTGTCAAAATCAAGGCTAATAACAGATCTAATTGTTGGTTTATGTGTCGCCATAATTTTTTCTGTTACAACTCTGTTCAAGCTTTGATTGACTAATACTTACTACGGACCGTCGAGGATGCCGTCCATATCATCAGCACACTAAAAAACAAACCACATTTTATCATCACTGTACAAAACATCAAGGAGAAGAATGATGAAAGCAAAAGCACCTATAAAAGAATACGTTTTCGACATATTCTACACGATAATCGCGGGAATCATAGTCGGCACGGCATATCACTTTTTCCAAAACAGCAACGGATTTGCTCCGGGCGGCGTGGGCGGACTTGCTACGATAACGCACTATTTGCTTGCGGACAAGATAAGCTGGTCGATACTGATGATAGCCTTTAATTTGCCGATATTTATTCTTGTCAGCGCTATGATCAACAAAAAGCTCGGTCTTATGCTGAGTGTATATATGCTTGTCTGCATAATAAACAAGCGTCAGATCGGAGAAATGATGAAAATAATCAAGAGCTATCCCGACACCTTTGCAAGCTTTGAAAAGGTAAACGAGGTGTTCGGTAACTTTCAAAGGAAGGTTTGATAATTTTTTTATAACGAAAGGAAAAAACTATGCTTTTATATATAATCCGTCACGGTGACCCCGACTACAAAACAGACTCGCTGACAGAACGCGGACTGCTTCAGGCAGAGGCTGTCGGCAAAAGAATGTACGACGCGAAAATAGACCGCATATTTTCCTCTCCTATGGGAAGAGCGCGCCAAACCGCAGAGCCTGCCTGCCGTCTTCTCGGACTTGAATATACAGTAGAAGATTGGACGCACGAGGTGCAGGACGAGCGTCTCACTCCCTATCCCGACGGCAAAAGAAAATCAATTTCTGTTCTGCCCAACACGGTATTCAGAGAAAACGGCAACATTCTTCTTCCTTACGAGCGAACCTTTGAATGTACGGCAATAAATGAGACCGATATGAGATCGGCACTCGCCTACATCGAAGAAAACGGCAAAAACTTTCTCGAAAGGCTCGGATACCGTGAAGAGAATGGTGTCTACAGAATCTTACGCCCTAACGAAGAAAGAGTCGCACTTTTCTGCCACTCGGTTTTCGCAAGAGCGTGGCTGTCCGTCCTTCTTCACATACCTCTGCACATTATGTGGGCATCATTTGTTTACACGCACACAGGCGTTACAGTCCTTAATTTCAAGAACTACGACAGCGGATTTACCGCCCCTCGCTGTCTCTGCTATTCTGATATGTCGCATCTCTATGCAGGCGGACTTGATATGATACACGACAGATCGGTGGAAATATAGGTTAACGTAGCCAATTATGAAAAAAAGAGCATTTATATACATAATATTAGCCGGAATTTTTTGGGGCACGTCCGGAATTTTTGCAAATTACTTGACTCCCTACGGTTTTACCTCTGTACAGCTGACAGCAATACGCGCATTTGTGTCGTTTTTCTGTATGCTGATATACAGCCTTATTTTAAACAGAAAAATGTTTAGAGCAAAGCTAAAAAATCTCATTCTTTTCGCCGCCATCGGTGTGAGCATTTTCTTAACCGCATCATTCTATTTTTCCTCTATGCAGGCAACGTCGATCTCGACTGCAGTCATACTTATGTACACAGCACCGATATACGTTATGATATTTTCGGTACTGTTTCTCGGAGAAAAACTATCCCGCCTCAAGCTTATATCGGTCGTGCTTATGCTTATCGGATGCTGTCTTGTGTCGGGCGTGATAGGCGGTTTGAAATTTGACGCTTTCGGCATCATTATAGGTGCATTTTCGGGGCTTGCATACGGCGCATACAATATTCTTACAAAAATCTCAATGAAATGCGGATGCGCGCCCGAATCGACCACCCTTTACAGTTTTTTCTTTATGGCACCCTTTGCCGCTATCGTATCAAAACCGATCGAGATAATTAATTTAACCGCGCAGAAGCCCGCTTTTCTTATTCCAATGTCTATCGGGATCGGAGTAGTTACCTGCGTTCTTCCCTATTTTCTCTACACGTATGCTATGAAATATCTGCCCGCGGGCACGGCTTCCGCGCTTGGAATCGTCGAACCTATGGCGGCTACCCTTTTCAGTATAATCATATTCCGAGAGGCTCTTGATATATTTTCCTTCTTGGGAATAGCACTGATACTCGTTTCGGTATTTATGCTAAGCAAAGCGGACGATTCCGAAAAATAAAACAAATCTTTGATACCTCTGCGATACGACAGATCACAGGAAAGGACATACTATGGAAATATCCTGCGGTACAATTTTACACACAAGGATAAACGGAGTTATTCACTACGTGCTTATCAGAGCCGACAACGGCTACTGCTCATTTCCCAAGGGACATATGGAAAAGGGAGAGAGCGAAAGAGAGACCGCCCTCCGCGAAACCTGGGAGGAAACATCTATCCGCGCACAAATTATCGACGGATTTCGCGACGAGGAGGAATATCTTCTCAAAAATAATATAAAAAAGAGGGTAATCTATTTCGTTGCAAGCTATTTCGGTCAGACACCTATGCACAATCCCGGGTTTGAAGAGAGGGAGCTTCTCCTTCTTCCTTACGAGGAAGCATACAAAGCGCTGACCTTCAAGAGTGCAAAGGACATTTTATACCACGCAAATGAATTTTTGAACTCAGCAAACAACATTACATAAAATATCTTTAGGGGGTATATCAAAATGAAAGCATTTGAAAAAAGCAAATGGATATGGATATCCGACGAGGAAAACGTTGACGAGTATGCCGATTTCTGCGATAAAATAAACTACAGCGGCGAAAATACTCTTATGAATATCTCGTGCGACTCTGACTATACGCTTTACGTAAACGGCACATACGTCGCTTCAAATCAGTACGGCGACTTCGAGCATTATAAAATTTACGATACGCTCGACGTAACGCCTTTCCTGAAAAGCGGCGAAAACGAAATAAAGATCCTTGCATATCACTGCGGATTCCCCACACAGCGTTACTGTCCCGCAAAGGCAGGTCTCATATACGAAATTATCCGCGGCAGTGAGATTATTGCCTGCAGCAGTCAAAAGACACTTGCAAGAAAAGATCCCGCATACAAGAGCGGAAACCGTATTCTCGTAAGCTCACAGCTCGGATTCAACTTCGCTTACGATGCTACAAAGGAAAATGAAGACGGATATCAGCCGTCTGTCGTTATCGACAAAAATTGTACCTTTTACCCCCGCCCGATAAAAAAGAGCGTAGTAAAGGAAAAAAAGCCGATGGCTTCTGTCAAAGCTATCGACGAGTGTCATTATATTATCGATCTTGGCGGCGAGGTCGTAGGTCTTCCCACGCTTGACGTAGTTTCGGAAACGGTACAGAATATAACCGTCGCTTACGGTGAGCACATCGTTGACGGAGGCGTACGTATGAAGCTCGGAGGACGAAATTTTTACTATGAATACAAGGCAAAGTGCGGCAGAAATATTTTCACAGACTATATGCTCCGTCTCGGATGCAGATATCTTGAAATATTCACCGAAGCACCCATTCAGATAAACTATATAGGCGTTCTTCCTCAAGTTTACGAGACAGAAACTCTTCCCTGCATAATTGAAAGCGAGCTTGACAGAAGAATATACGACATCTGCGTAAACACGCTGAATCTCTGTATGATGGAGCACTACGTAGACTGTCCTTGGCGTGAGCAGGCTCTCTACGCCTTTGACTCGCGCAATCAGATGCTCTGCGGATATTACGCCTTCAGCGGCAAAAACGCCGAGTATGCGCGCGCAAATCTTGCTCTTATCGGCGAGGACAGACGCGACGACGATCTGCTTTCCATCTGCTATCCTTGCGGAAGAGCGCTTGCCATTCCCTCCTTCTCGCTTTACTATCTGCTTGAAATGAAGGAATATCTTGAGCACACGGGCGACAAAACGCTTGCCGAAAAGCTTATTCCCAAGATGAATGCGATCTGCGGAGAATTCATAAAGAATTCGGAAAACGGCATCATACAGAAGTTTAAAGGTAAGGAAATGTGGAATTTCTACGATTGGTCCCCCCATTCGTCGGGTACACTCGGAGCACCCGAAAACACACCGCCCGATATCGCTATAAACGCGCTCTTTATAATTGCGCTTGAGTGTCTTGAATTTATGTGCAGGTCCACGGATCAGGAATTTATATTCAGCGGACTTGCAGACAAGATACGCGCCCGTGTACGCGAGGATTTTCTCACCGAAGACAAGCTTTTCACTATGCACAAGGGTCACAAGGAATATACAGCCCTCGCGCACTCGCTCGTTCTGCTTGCAAATATAGCAAATGAGAATGAAAAGGAATTTATCTGTGAAAAGATAGTAAGCGGAGAGCTTATAGAATGTTCGCTCAGTATGAAGGTGCTTGAATACGAAGCGCTTCTGAACACAAATACCGAAAAATACCGCGATTTTGTGCTTAACGAGATCAGAACCAACTACAAAAAGATGCTCGATGCAGGATCTGACACGGTTTGGGAAACCATAAAGGGCGAGAGCGATTTCGGAAATGCAGGCAGTCTTTGCCATGGTTGGAGTGCAGTTCCTGTTTATATCTTTCACAAGCTCGGTATTGCAAAATACGTGAGATAATTCAAAGGAGAAAACAATGAGATTCACATTTGATCACGATTATCACATTCATTCACAGCTTTCACTCTGCTCAAATGACCCTAATCAAACGCCCGAAAGCATTCTCGAATATGCTGAAAAAGCAGGACTTACCGAAATATGTCTTACCGACCATTTTTGGGACAGCGATGTACCCGGTGCATCTCCGTGGTACGCAAAGCAGGATTTTGAGCACATCGGCAAGGCGCTTCCCCTCCCGAAGTCAGACAAGGTGACTTTTTTCTTCGGTTGCGAGACCGATATGGACAAATTTATGACCGTAGGCGTTTCGGAAATCAGATTTGACAGATTTGATTTTATTATCATACCCACGACACACCTTCATATGAAGGGATTCACATTCAACGAAGAGGACGGAAGCACAGCTGAGGGTCGCGCACGCCTTTGGGTCGAGCGTCTTGACAGCTTACTAAATCAGCCTCTTCCCTTCCACAAGATCGGAATCGCGCATCTTGCATGCGGACTCACCGCTCCTGCATCGCGCGAAATGCTTCTTGACGTTTTAAATCTTATTCCCGAGGATGAAATGGTACGTCTTTTCACAAAAGCGGCTTCTCTCGGAGTAGGAATCGAGCTTAACAGCAGCGATATGAACTTTGCTGACAGCGAAGCGGATACTGTACTTCGTATGTTCAGGATCGCAAAGAACTGCGGATGCAAATTTTATCTCGGAAGCGACATTCATCATCCCGCAAACATCGAAAAGCTGACTGCGGTATTTACCCGCGCAATAGATCTTCTCGGTCTTACTGAAGACGACCGATTCACGATTCGTAAGTAACTAAAAAGGAGAAAAACAATGATAAAAGACGGACTTACAAAGGTATCCTCAGGTATAAATTCCTTCCTTATGATTGGACAGTCGAATATGGCAGGCAGAGGTCATTTTGACGAGGTTGAGCCCATAAACAACAAGCTCTGTCATATGCTCCGTATGGGTCGCTGGCAGGCTATGAGTGAGCCTATAAATCCCGACAGAGTGATACTCAACCCCTCGTGGCACAGCGGTATCAGCCTCGGTGCAAGCTTTGCAGACGATTTTGCAAAGCATACGGGTGCACCCGTCGGTATGATTCCCTGCGCTGACGGCGGTACGTCTATGGATCAGTGGATGCCCGGTCAGGTTCTTTACGATCACGCCGTTATGATGACAAAGCTTGCTATGCGTTCTTCAAGCTTTGCGGGAATACTCTGGCATCAGGGCGAGGCAGACTGCTCTGAAGAACGCAGAGCCGTCTATAAGGAAAAATTTATAGCTATGATAACTGCTATGCGCCGAGATCTCGGTGACGAAAACATTCCTGTAATTATAGGTGAGCTTGGTACGAACATCAGCGAAAAGTATAATCTCGGTGACGGTCCCGCAAAAATGAATATTATTTTCCGCGAGATCGCAAAAGAGCTTCCTATGTGCGCCGTCGCTTCATCAGAGGGCTTCACGCTCAACTCTGACGGTCTGCATTTTGATTCAAAGTCGCTCCGAGTGTTCGGAAGCCGTTATTTTGAAGCTTATTTATCGCTTTTCAAATAAAGCACAGTAAATTACAAAGGAAGCAGATCATAAACCACGTCACGAAGATGGCAGGGCTCGACCTCCTCGAAGGATATAAGATAGAGAAAGCGCTCTGCACGCCCTCTGTCGCGGCTTATATCCTCGACAAATGCTCTGTCACAGTACTCTCCTCCCGTAAATTCTGCGGACAAAGAGTAAATTTCCTCTCCCGATCCATCGCGGAGCAGGTACAGAATATATTTTATGCATCTGCCGTTCGGCAAATATTTGCTTATTTCTACAAGTATATTATTTTGCATAATTCGCTCTCTTAAACACAATATATTGTGTTCAGCTTTCTTTGAATCTGTATGTATGATACCATATTTTGACACCGTGGTATCCTATCGCAGGCACACGGCGTTCGACACGTGCATACAGAAAAACGCCAAAAATCTTCAAATTTGATGATTTACAGTAAATTTATTGTCAGATTTGTCGGATAATTTCGGCACCGTATTGCAAAAATCAAAAAAATATGTAAAATATACTATATATAGTAAAAAGTATATGACCAAAGGAGTACTTAAATGAAAGAAAAACAGACACGATCTCCGGGCAAGCTGAAAAATCTGCTTGCGCTTGCCTGGGCATTTTTTAAAATCGGACTTCTGACCTTCGGCGGCGGATACGCAATGATCCCGATAATTCAGGCCGAAGTCGCAGAAAAGCACAAATGGATAAGCGAAGAAGATCTTATGCACATCGTTACGATAGCAGAATCCACTCCAGGCCCTATTGCGATAAACGCGGCAACCTACGTAGGATATAAGATCTGCGGATTTTTCGGATCGCTTGCCGCAACCGTTTCGGTCGTTCTTGCGCCCTTCACCATTATTTATATAATTTCGCTCTTCCTTGAGCAGTTTATGAAATTTACCGTTGTTGCCAACGCATTCAGAGGGATTCAGGTTGCCGTTGCCTTCCTTATCCTCTCTGCCGGAATCAAATTCATCAAAAAGCTCAAAAGGCAGGTTTTCCCTATCGTTACGGTAGCTCTTACCATAACTGTTATGCTTCTCCTTGACATTTTTGCGCTTTCCTTCTCGTCCGTATACCTCATTCTTATGGGTGCTTTTGCCGGACTTATGCTCACGGTAGTTCAGCGTATACAGAGCAAAAACAACTCGGGAAAGGAGAATGACAAATGATCTATCTTGAACTTTTTCTCACATTCTTTAAAATAGGAATAGTTTCCTTCGGCGGCGGATACGCTATGCTCGCCCTTATGCGCGACGAAATAATGGCACGCGGTTGGCTCGGTGACGAAATGATCAAAAATTTCATCGGTATTGCCGAATCGACTCCCGGACCTATTTCTGTCAATATGTCGACCTTCGTCGGAAGCTCGCAGGCAGGATTTTTAGGTGCTGTTTGCGCAACACTCGGACTCGTTCTACCTTCGTTTATCATAATTCTTATAATCGCGACTCTTTTAAAGTCGCTTATGAAGAATGCCTACGTAAACGGTGCTCTTGACGGTGCACAGCCCGTAGCCGTCGGACTTATCGCCGCGACCGGTATCAGCTTTATGATATCCATCGTTTTCCCCGAGTTCGGCAACGTAAACATCCTTGATGCGCTCAAAAATATCGAAAAGGACCTCGAAACCTACATTATCGCCGCTCTCATTTTCATTTTTATGATCGTATTCAAGAAGATAAAGAAAAAGCAGCCCTCTCCCGTAGTGCTCATTCTCACTGCGGCGCTTCTCGGAATCATCATCTGCCCTCTCGCTGAGCTTATAAAGTAATTTTATTATGAAAGATTTTATTCCCGAGCTTGCCATTCCGGGCGACCCCGAGCGATTTACTCTTGCCTGCGATCTTGCTCGAAAGAGCGCGCATAGCGAAGAGCCCCCAAACGAGATCGGTACGCTCTCCGAGCGCAGGCTTCATTCCGTGCTCAAGTTTTATTACGAAAGCGACCAGAATCTTCACGAAATAAAGATCGGGCGTTTTTTCGCCGACATTCTCACGGGGAAGCAGATAATTGAGATACAAACGGGCGATCTTGGGCGTCTCGGCAAAAAGCTTGAGGTTTTCCTTCGCGATCACAACGTCACCGTCGTGCATCCATTAGCCAAAAACTGCGTCATATCGCGCATTGATCCCGAAACGGGAGAAGCCATCAGCCGTCGAAAAAGTCCTTTCCACGCTGATATTTACAGCGCAGTACCACAGCTTTACCGCATTCGTCCTTATTTATCGAGTCCTAATCTTGCCATCCGTCTTGTCTTTCTCTCTATGGAGGAATACCGCACACCCAACTGCAAAAAGCGCGGTCGGCACAAGGGATCTGTCCGTCTTGAGCGTTTTCCCGAAGAGCTCCACTACGAGGTCGACCTATCCGTACCCGAGGATTATCTTGTATTTCTTCCAAAAGAGCTTCCCGAGAACTTCACCTCCGGCGATCTCCGACGTCTTACGAAATGCCCAAACTCCTCTACCCTGCTTTCTATTCTGACTACCGTCGGCACAGTTGAGCGCATCGGCAAGCGCGGCAGATCTTACGTTTACAAAAGAAACTTTTTCGAAACAAAAAATCACTTATGATAAAAATATCATAAGTGATTTTTATTTTACAGTATTTTGGCTCTTTCTATCAGTGCGTCGCACCGATTCTCTACCTCACCCTCGATCACAAGGCGCATCAGCTCTTTAAGTATCCTTCCCATTTCAGCCGACTGCGGTATTCCCGCCTTTGCCAGCTCTTTTCCGCTCACGTCGAGCGATTTTATCGAAAGGCAAGCCTTTCCTTCAACGAGCTTTTTTGCCGTCTCGAGCAGCTTTTCGGAGTTATCTGCCGGCTCTCCGCGCAGCTCCTCAAATGCCCTTCTGAGCGAAATTATCTTCGCAAAATCGTCAAAGCTGTTCTCCGCGAGAAGATGTGCAACTTCCTTTTCGAAGCGCTCCGAGCCGAATTTCGGCATCTCCCACGCAAGTGATCCGACAAGCTTTTTGACAAGCCTGCAGGTATCGTTATCTGTCTTCAGAGCACGAATCGTTTTGCCCGCCGTTTCCTCACCCATATGTGCAAAGAGCGCGGCGTATCTTACTGTATGCTCCTTCGGACAGTAATCGAGGCACTCTATATTTTCCGCCGGTATCTCACCGAAAAGCTCGGACAGAACCTCATAAAACTGTTTAAGTATCGAAACCGCGTTATCTCCCGAAATAAGCTTAGTAAACTCGGAATATATGCGCTCCACCGATATATTTTTGAGGAGCTTTTTATTTTTCACAACCGATTCTGCTGTTTTTTCTTCTACTTTAAAGCCGAGCACCGATGCAAAGCGCATTGCTCTGAGTATTCGCAGACCGTCCTCATTAAATCTTGTATCGGCATCTCCCACGCAGCGTATTATCTTACGTGCGATATCATCCTTGCCCTTAAAGAGGTCTACGAGTCCTTCCTCGGGATTATACGCCATTGCATTGACCGTAAAGTCGCGTCTTGATAGGTCTTCCACTATATTTCTCACGAAGGTAACGCTCTCGGGGTGGCGGTTATCGAGATATTCGCCGTCCGTTCTGAAGGTAGTGATCTCAATATTTTCACCCTCATATACAACCGTTACTGTTCCGTGCTTAAGTCCTGTCAGTATTATCGGGCAATCGGGAAAGCTCTCCGAGGTTTCAGACGGAAAAGCGTCTGTCGTAATATCAAAGTCGTGCGGTTCTTTTCCCATCAGCATATCGCGCACGCATCCGCCCACCGCATATCCGTGATATCCGCGATCTGCGAGTCTTCTTATCACCGCGCATATTTTTTCGGGCAAATTTATCTGATTCACTTTCTCCACCTCGTTTCTCTATCCTTTAGCGTGTATTATAATTATACTTTAATATTGTCGACTTGTCAAGTAAGAAAAAATCGGAATGTACCATTTGGCACATTCCGATTTTGTTTTGTTTTTCGACCTATTAACCGGTAATACCGGAACGCTCGATACCCTGGATAAGATATCTCTGGCAGAACAGGTAGATAATGATAAGCGGAAGGATAATAAGAAGTCCGCAAGTATGCATAATCGCCTGTCTGAACAGGTCTCCGCCCGCACCTGTTTCCTTGATGAGTTCATCAAGAGACTTCGGAATTTCAGCGAAGTAAGCAAGTGTCTTAACGTCAAGGTTGTTTGTATAGAAGAGTGTCGAATAGAAGTTATCTGTCCATGTCCACGAGAACGCGAAGAGGAAGATAGTGATCATCATCGGGACGGATATCGGGAGAATGATCTTAAAGAAGGTCTTAACAACACTCGATCCGTCGATGTAAGCCGATTCTTCAAGCTCGTCGGGAACGCCGCGGTAGAACTGTCTCATCATAAAGATATACAGACCGTTCTTAAGGCCGATACCGGTAAGCGAAAGAATTACGAAGGGCCACATTGTATTAAGTAGCGAGATCTTTCCTAAACCGAAGAGGTTAAAGAGTCCGAGAATATCAAAGTTCTTGAACTGGAGGAAGAGTGCGTACTTAATCGTCTGAGGAGGAACCATCATTGTTACAAGTACCATAGTGAAGAGGAATCCGCTTCCCTTGAACTTGTACTTAGCAAATCCGTATCCTACGAAGCTACATACAAACGTCTGAAGAAGTGCACAGACAACTGCAAGCATAGCCGTAGTCAAAACAGATTCAAGATAGTTATTCTCAAGTATTATCGCCTTATAGGTGTCAAGTGTGAAGTGCTTCGGGATGTACTTTACGGTAACGTCCATGAAGTCTTCGATGCTCTTAAAGGAAGAGGAGATCTTTGCAAAGAAGGGGTTAAGTATTATGTAACACATTCCGAGCAGGATAACGTAACGGAAGAGCTTCCAGATTACGGTCGTAACGAAACGCATCGAAAGGTACTTTACCTTAAATCTCTGCCATTTGGAGGTTCTCTCAAATTCAACGCGGATCTTATTCTTTGTTTCTTTGAGAACTTTGGAATTTGTATTAGCTGAATTCATTTATTTCACCTCCGATTAATCTCTTCTCTGATAGAAGACGAACGTCTTTATCAGTCCGGCTACTGCTGCAACTATTGCAACTACAACGAGGAAGTATACCCAGGCCATCGCTGTTGCAACTGTAGGCGATTTGGTTGTGTAGTAACTCTGAATATAAGACATAACAGAGTTGTCAGCCTTTGTAAACGAGTCTATAACCGTATATACTGCGTTTACGAGGATCATCGGGCTTATCATCGGGAAGGTTACCTTCCAGAAGGTTTCCCATGCTGTTGCACCGTCTATGCTACAAGACTCATATATTGCAGGAGAGATCGACTGAAGACCTGCAAGGAATATAAGAAGCTGTACGCCCGCATCGTTAACGATATTATAAATATCGTTAACGAGGGTTGTAATGTAAGTAACAAGTCCGGTTCCTATTTTCATATTAGAAAACAGTCTTGTGATATCCGCAGCCGAAATAAGCTGGTCTGCTGCAGATTCTCCCTGCACACCTCCATCAATGCCCTCATCGCCGCCGACAACGCCGATAAGCGAAGAGTTCTGTGCGTCGAGGCTATCGATAAGACCGGTAGAAAGAATAACCGGCACGAAGAGTATTGCTCTGAATGCTGCACGTCCTACCATCTTCTGGTTAAGAAGGATAGCGAGGAAGAGCGAGAGGAATACGATTGCGGGAATGTTGAGGATGATATCTGTAAGTCCGCCCATAAGGGTCTGTACGAAGTCAGTATCATCGAGAAGTGCTGTCTGATAGTTTTCAAAGCCTACGAAGGTAACTGTGCTACCGATGTATTCCTGGAAACTGAGGAGCACCGAGTTAATGAGTATCGGAAGGTAGAGAACTACCAAACCGATAACGAAAGGCATTACGAAAATCCAACCTGCACGTGATTTCTTCTTATCAAGAGAAACCACTTTCTTGTGCTTCGGAGAAGATGCTTTTGCTGTTTTGTTAAGCGATTCATTTTTTACCGCTTTTTCAGGCTTCTGCTTTTCAGGTTTCTGCTTTTCGGGCTTCTGCTTTGCCTGCTTTTTTACTGCTTTATCCATTATTCATCTCTCCTTTCTTATTTTGCGGGGTAGTATTTACCGAACGAGAATGCGTCTACTTCGTATGTAACTCCGTCGATATCAACTGTTACTGCGAATGCATTGTAGTTCAGTATGAAGCTTACACCGTTGGAGTATGTCATATAAACGATAGTACCGTCGCTTATTTCTACATCCATCGGGTTGTTATATTCGAAGTCTTCATATATGAATTCTGCGATTTCTTCACCTGTATATTCTTCGCCTGCTGCCTCTGCTTCAAGCTTCTTGCTTTCTTCAAATGCGAGCTTCTTAAGATATACGGCGTATGCTTCTTCGCGCTTTGCGCTGTATTCAGCGTACTGTCTGTTGTATTCAGCTTCCTGGAATGCCATTTCGCTTTCCTCGAGAACTCTTGTACCTGCTACGAACTTATGAGATGTGATAGTCTCTGTCTGGAGGTCGTGGAGTGCTCCGTTTACGATGTTATACGTTTCAACGATGTCTGCATACCAGTTCTCGAAGTCGATAGAATAGTAATCCGAATACAAGAAGTCTTCCTTAAGCTCCGAGGCGTTCTGCATTACGAGGATATAGAAGGGCGATGCGCCGTTTTCTATTATCTTAAGGATCTCGTAATTAACGTCACCCTGCATATTGGTAGGCGATCCTGCGATATTAATATATCCGTGGAGAACGATTCCGAGGAAAGGAACAGATTCACTTGCTCTGATATAGTTGCTTCCGTCGAGTGCGATGTTGAGAATGTGATCAACGTATGCCCATGTATAAGCATTACCCTGCTCAACCATTACGCTGTTGAAAGCACCATTTATCTTGGAGAGGAGCTCGGTTGTATATTCCTTACCGTCTTCTCTGTTAAGAGGATTGTCTTCGTTAAAGTCTGTGCTGAGGTCGCTTCCGAGTGTGGAAACAGAAACGTTACCCTTATTAAACTTAGACATTGCCTTGCTGAAGTAACCATACATCTTATTGTATGCTCCGGGGGATACGCAAGTAGAACCTACGTACTGGAACGACTGATATACAGAGGAGTATGTTCTCTTACCTGTGTAACGGTCGTCAACAGTCTTAAGCGAATCGTTTGTATGAGAATACTTGTCAAAGAACTTACTGGAGTTAACGTTAGCGAAGTCGAAATCAGGGAATACTTCGAGAAGTCCGTTTGTCTTTTCTGCGTATTCAACGAGATCGTTGTATCCGTCATTACCGCCGAGAACCTTTTCGAACTTAACTGTTGTAGGAGCGAGTGTGTACATCCAGCCGCCCTCGGTAAATCCGGTGAGTTTAACCTTAATGTTGTTGATCTCTGCTTCTCCAAAGAGCTCATACATCTTCTTAACGTCGTTAAACGTTGAGAGAGGTGTATCTACCCATGTAGGAACAGTCATTATCATTTCCTGAACTTCGATCATACCGAATGTTTCAAGATAAAGCGGGATGCTGTCCTGAACCTCTTCAATCGCGGTAAGAAGACCTGCGTTTACGAGGTGTGTACGGTATGCGTCTGCCATTCCGACGTAAGATGCGTCGTATGCGGAATTTTCGTTATCACTGAGAAGCATATACTTAACAGTGAAGCAGCCTGTATACTTTCTGTCCGAAGTGATGGTCCACTCGTTATTACCTGCAGCCGAGATAGAGTCGCCGATGTTATAAGAGTCTGTGCTTCTGGGGTAGAAAGTAGCGTATGCCGAGTTATACGGATGTCTTACGCTTGCACCGTGGTCAGAAGTGATGTAAGCAAGAGCTTCACCCTCTGTGATGATAGCGAACACACCTTCGGGAGACATCGAAGTGATCTCTTCGTAAACTGTTACTGTTTCAGTTTCAACTACGAGGCTTCCGTCGGGATAGTACATCTGCTTGCCGTCGCTTGCAAGAATGGGGAACGGAATGGGGTTACCGAACATATCGATTACGAGAGAGCCGTCTTCGTTACGCTCGTATATAATTTCTTCTGTCTGAGAAATGATCTCGCCGCGTTCTACCTTCTTATTGTTACTTACGACACCAAATACGGGAGCTGTAAATACAGCACTCTTACCGTCGTATTTACCCTTTTCGAAGGAGAGCTGGTGATAACCGTAGTCAGCGCCGTATACCTGACCTGTCAGCGTATACGCAAGTCCGACTGCGTTTATATCCTCATTACGGATTATTGTTCCGCTTCCGTCGGGAACGAACGTGTATCCGTCATCCTCAGCGGTGGATGCTCCCATATAAGGAAGGAGCGAAATATTCTGGAGCTGATAAGCTTCTTCATCAAAGCTTACGCTGTTTGCAGGGATAGTTGCAACAAGACCTTCGTCTGTTATCTGATATTCTACTGCAACGTAGAATACTGCGTTAGCGTTTGCCTGGCCCTCATAGCCTGTGATCTCGTGGTCAAGTGCAACCGCTTCATAGTTGTAGTGAGGGCAGTATCTCTTGATGTAACCTTCAAGAGTGTTAAGCGTCTTTTCAGAAGTTTCAGCCGCCGTGTTGATTACGTATATAGCCATCTTATCCTTCGGCTGCTTTGTAGTAGCAGAGGTAAGGTCGGGACCAAGCGTATTCGTATAGAGTCCGGATTCATCCCAAGCACCGATCGTTACTTCTTCCTTGTAGTACTTTGTGTTGGTACAAGGATAGTTTTTCTGATACGATTCGATGGTAGAAAGGGCTTCACTGGCGTTCGGGTCTATAAGAGTATAGTTTGCCGAGAACTGCTTCCATGCATAGTAATTAGAGTCTTTCTTTTTGTAGTCAGGATCGGTTTTATCAATTTCATTTTCGATAAAAGCAAGGAGCTGATTTTCGAATCTTGTTGCCTCGATCCATCTCGGAACGAGAGAACGGGAAGATTCTTTACCGAGTGTATATTCCACACGGATACCGTTTTTAATGTTCTTAACTGTGATCTGTCCGTAAACAGCACTTTCTGTGTAGCTGTAGAAGGTTCTACCGATACCTTCATTCTCAAGGTCCTTGAATCTTACAACGAGCTGAGAAAGAAGTTCTTCCTTAACCGTACTAACGCTTACCTTGGAAACGTCGTGCGGGTTAGACATAAGGATCTGACCTGTAGAAACGCACTGAACAGCAATCTCTCCCGAATACTCATCGATATAAAGTCTGTAGTCACCGTTGGGGCTCGACTTTTTATACGTCATAGTTTCGAGCTTTTCTTCCTTGTTCAGATATTCGGTTGTGAGGTATGTCGCGAGTATTTCACTCGTCGACATTACTACCTCTTCCTCTTTGTCTTCAACAACAGCATCTTCAGCCGAGATAGGAAGTAAAAATGTAAATGTTGTAATGAGCATACACACAAGTGCGATCATTGCAAAATATCTTGTATTTTTTGTTATCATCATTTTTCCTCCTTTCATCAGCTGCGGTACTGAATTTCCGTAATTATGTTGTTAATGAAGCTTGCCATCTTCGCAAAGAGTCCTGTGAAGAGTGCGCATATGAACATAATTATTGCCATTCCGGCTATAGTTCCGAGTATTGTGAGTGTATTCTTTCCAAGTGAATAGTCGTGTGTTACCATTGTGGAGCAGAAGAGGAGAAGTCCGAGCCATACGTAACATACCGATGTGATAAGTGTTATGAATGTTGCTTCAGTATCTGTTACACAGTAGGTAAGAAGTGTTGTAATGAATATGATCAGCGGTATGGGAGCGAGCGAGTAGCAGCTTGCGATAAATACGTCCTTGAAGCTACCTTCACCGTTGAACAGTGTGGTGAGACACCAGTTAGCTGCTGCCCAAAGGATCAGCGGAACGAGAAGTGAGCTGAGCTGCATAATTACGCTCGACATCGAGCCTCTCGGGTTGAATATGAACGCCTGACCAACTGCCTGATAGGTAAAGGCAAGAACTGCGAGTCCGAGCCAAGCAAATGCTCCGCGAAGCGATCCGCGTTTTTCGTGCTTAAGATCCCAGAAACCGTCGAACGGGTGGAATATAAGGTGGAATGCGTAGAAGAATTCTTCCTTGAAGGTCTTTCTTCTTCCCGAAATAGCTGCCTTAGCGTTGATCTTTGCAGCTGTCTTGAAGAGCCATCCGATAAGGAAGAGCACTGCAACGGGAACGATGATTACCCAGATAATATTCTTTTCTACGAATCCCTTTCTCCAAAGCTTAAATGCTGCGGAATATCCTACTGTATCGTATGCTACTTCATAATAATCCATTGCGATTTCATACTCACCGTTACGGTAGTAAGCATCACCGAGAGCGATATAAGCTGCGTCGAAGTTATTGTTTCTCTTAAGAACTTCTTTCCAGTCATCTATCGAAAGACTGAACTTACGGTCATTGTTATGTTCAATAGCCGTCATAAGAAGCTTTCCGTAATCTGTACGTCTGAATACGGTGAACGAGTTTGTATGAGCGTCGAGAACGATCATATCTTCACCCTGATATGTGATCGAGGAAACCTTATTGAATTCGCCGATCTGTGCGCCGTTGTTACCGGGCTTATCACCGAATGCGAAGAGGAGGTCGCCCTGTTCATTGTAGGTATAAACCTTACTTCTCTTTTCGTCGATGATAGAATTAGTACCTTCATCGCCCATCGCGATAGAAACGATATCAGAAATACCTGTTGTCTGACCGAAGGAGGACATAGCGGATGATCTTACGTTGATAGCAACTTCACCCATAGGTGCGAAGAAGCCGTTTCTCTTCATTATGTCATCACCGGAAGTACTGATCTTTTTAACTGTAGCGTAGTCGCCTGTTTTATTTCTAAGAGCTGCTGTAGCGCTATCAGTTTCGTCTGCCGGAGGAACCTTTGTTACCCAAAGGAATCCGTCATCGTCAATAACGATATTATTGAAAGGCGAAGAAACGTTGGTTTCCGTACCTTCACGCTGTTCCTGTGTCTGGAAGTTTCTCCAGATGATATCAAAGAGGCTGTAAACTGCCTTTGTTGCACCGATGTATCCGCAGAATTCGCCGTCGTCGTTAAGGGTCATAACGCCCTGATAGAGCTGACCGGAAACAACGTAGATACGCTTCGAGCTACTTACTGCGATAGCTTCAGGCTTATAGATCTCGCCTTCTTCGAAGACGTCAGATGCGGGCTTGTCGATATGTCTGATGTAATTTCCGTTTTCATCGAAAATTACGATTCTCATATTATCCGTATCTGCAACGTAGATATACTTTGCGTTTGTATATCCATCGTCTGTATCATCTGTTTCGATACCTTCCCATACGAATACGCCCTGGCATCCCTTAAGGCCGTCGCCTGCGATACCGTTCATATTAGTAAACTTGGAAATCTCGAATTTGAAGTTATAGTATCTGTCAAGAACTATTATTCTGTTATTGTCGGGGTCTGCAATATATACGTTACCGTCATTATCCGTCTTAATATCCGAAGGGGAGCTAAGAGGAACTTCAAGGCCTATAGCGCTCGAGTCGATAGTTTTGTGAGGAGTATACGCATCGGGAGATACGAGTGCATCACCGTCTATCGAATATGTATACGTTGTCGCGCTTGCAAAAAGTGTGCTGAGCACCATAACGAGGCAGCATATAAGTGCAATTCTGGATATAATTACTTTTTTCATCGCTACCTCCTTAGTCCTTCATACCGGATGTACCCATTGTTTCAATGATGTTACTCTGGCTGATTACGAATACCAGAATCGGTACCATCATCATTACAACCGTTGCAGCAGCACCTGCACCCGAACGGGTGATACCACCGCTGACGATCTGGTTGATTGCATAGTTAAGTGTTTTAAGCTGTTCGCTATAGATATAAATTGTACTACCTGTGTTCCAAAGGTCCTTGAAGGAGTACATGATAAGTGTCAGCCAAGCGGGCTTAACCATCGGCATTGCGATTACCCAGAATGTTCTGAACTCTTTTGCACCGTCTATACGGGCACTTTCAAGAACCGCGTCCGAAACCGAGCTTTCCATAAACTGCTTCATGAGGTAAAGTCCGAGAGACGAGCCCCAAGCAGGAATGATGATTGCACTCATTGTGTCGATCATGCCGATGTAGGACATGATGATGAACTTTGCAAGTGCTCCAACTGTTGCGTGGAACATAAGCGAAAGTACAACTGTCTGGAAGAGAAGGTTTTTACCCGGGAACTTCATCTTTGCAAGTACATAAGCTGCCATCGAAGCGATAAGGAGGTGTCCGAAGGTACCGCCTACCGAAATAACAACGGTGTTATATATGTATCTTGAGAAAGGAACCCAGCTCTGTCCCATAAGTCTGAACAGGTCGGTGAAGTTCTTGATTGTCGGGTTTATAACGTAGAACTTAGGCGGGAAGTACCAAAGTTCATCAAGAGGTTTAAGTGACTGCATTATAGTGTAAAGCATAGGAAGGAACATTATAACTCCCATGATCGCGAGAATAACAAATATTCCTGTGTCTCCGCCTCTTGAACGGTTGAGCACGACCTTATGCTTTCTTACTCTCATTTTCTGTAATTTTGCCATAATTACGTACCCACCTTCGATAAGAGTTTTTTAACGAGTCCGTTTGCACCTATCATAACGATAAAGAGTATCGTTGCGATAGCAGAAGCGTAACCGATCTCAAAACGTGCGCCGCCGTAGTCATCAAGGTGGTGCATTATTGTCCAAGCGGCATAGTCAACGGACGGGAATCCGCAAAGGTCGGTAACGACCGCACCGAAACCGAAGGACGATGTGATAGCAAGCACCGCACCGAACAGAAGCTGAGGCTTCATATACGGAAGGGTGATATACCAAAGTTCCTGCCATCTGTTGGAAATACCGTCAACCGCACCTGCTTCGTAAAGCGAACGGTCAACAACCTGAAGTCCTGCAATGAAGTTCAGGAAGGCTGTACCGAGCGAGAGCCAGAGTGCAACTACGATACAAAGGGTCATAATATAGTCTGCGTCACCGAACCAAAGCACAGGCTTGTCGATAACACCGAGGTCGAGAAGAACGCCGTTTACGTATCCATACGCGTCACTTGAGAAAGCTGTCTTCCAAATGAGGTATACGGAACCACCGATATTCGGTGCGTAGAATATCAGAGTAACGAGTGCTCTGAGCTTCGGACCGAGCTCGTTGATAAACCATGCTACGCAGAAGGAAAGCAGGTATGAAACAGGTCCGATGATTGCAGCGAATATAAGTGTATTCTTACATGCAGTGATAAAGAGGTCATCTGCAAGGAAGAGTCTGGTATAGTTTTCGATTCCTGCGAACTGTGCAGGCTCGAGCATATTAAATCTTGTGAAGCTTAGCACCAACGATACTATAACCGGAACGATGGTGAAGAGAAGGAAGATAACGTAGTAGGGAGCAAGCATTACGTATGCGACCCAGTTATTCTTCATTTCCTTCCATGTCCACGCCAGTTTGGACATATCCTTTCTGGCTACCGGTCTTTTAACTTCGTTGGAGGGTGTTTTTGCTTTTGCTGACACTTTTAAACCACTCCTTAATATTATTTTTTACCCTTTCCCGCGGAAGCTTTGCGCTCCCGCGAGAAACACGGTATAAGACTTTATGTCAGTTTATTTCTTTTCTTCGGTATAGTTAGTATCGAAAGAAACTTCGAAGTATGCCATTCCGAACTCTTGACGCTTTCTTGTAAGCTCTACGTTGATATCGTAGATATACTTAAGAAGCGATTCTTCAGCGTCTGCGCCGTCGTTATAAACTTCGTTGAACGCGAACGTTACGTAACGTCCGATGATATATCCGCCGGGATACTCTTCAATACCTACGAGGTTATTGAACTGTCCCATAAGGTTATTATATTCGTTCGTTGTCCAAGAGAGGGATGCAAGTGCTTCCTTGTTTGCTGTGGTATACTTATATTCAGAACCGAAGAGTGCGGTAAGTTCATTTGCGTAATCTGCCTGAGTTGTTTCAGAAACATACCACTTCATAAACTTCCATGCAAAGTTTGTAAGGTGTTCAGGTCTGTCTTCGTCAGCAAGCATAATGATTGCCGATGTACCGCCAACTGCCGAGTTATTTTCGGAGATCGTTCCATCCTCGTTGTACGTTGTCCAAGCAGGAAGCGGAACGAATTCCCAAAGACCCTGAATTTCGGTTGCAAATATACTGAGGTGTGTATATGTCGAGTAGCCTACGATTCCTATCGGAATTTCACCTGTACGGAAACGGTTAGCGAAGTCATAGGTGAGAGGCTGACCGAAGTCTGTAAAGAGCGCTGTGAGATAGGAGAAAGCTTCAAGTGCCTTATCGCTATCGAAGTTGATTCTTCTACCGTCATCAGCGTAACGTGTGCCGCCCATCTGGTAGAGGAAGAGGTCAAGACCTCCGAGGTAAGAAGGCAATGCGACCTGCATGTTATTCTCGCTGAGAGTATCCATTACAGTTCTCATTTCTTCCCATGTCTTAGGAACTGTGAGACCGAGCTCATTAAGAACGTCCGCACGGTAGAACATCATAAGGAAGTCAAGACCTTCGGGAAGTCCGTATACGCTTTCGGATCTTACTTCCTTACCGTTCTCAATTCTGAGATCGTAAAGTGTAAGCGGGATCCACGAAGCGGGTGCGAACCAATCGTAAAGCTCGTCGAATCCTTCCATATCGTCCAGCGGCTGAACTGCGCTACGAATAGCCCAGTTGATTACGTCGCCCGCGCCGTGTCCGTGCGATACGTCAGGTCCTACGCCTGCAAGAACCGAAGGAAGCAGTGCACCGCCGGCAACGAGCTTAAGGTCAACGTTTGCTTCTGTATAGTTCTTAGCGAAGTCAGAGTTAATAAGGCTTCTGAGAACCTGTGCCTGGTCACGTCCGAGTGTTGTCCAAACCTCGATCTTGTTCTTGGGGTCGGAAACAACGGTAGCGCCGAGCTGGCTATAGTCAGATGTAAAGCTCTTGAAGAACTGGCAGATCTCAAACCACATAGCCTGGAAGAAGTTTGCGTTTGCCTTAGGCAGCTCGCCGCTTCCGGGAGCTCTTACTATAATGTAGTCAAGCTCGAGAGGCTGCTTTGCACAGTTCTGGATCCAGGTACCGATCGAACCGAGGTTTTCCTTAAGGTTGCTAAGGTTTGCAGCGACCTTGGAGTCACTTTCACCCATACGCTCAAGAAGCTGTGCAACCGTTCTCAGTGTTGCGGTATAGGAACCACCGCTTCCAACCTCCGCCTGAAGTGCGTCAGCGAGCTTATACAGCTTATTAGCCTGAACGAGAAGCTCATTCATCTCGGTAGGAATAACGTTGTAGAAGCCGTAGTCACGATACTTATCGGGGTCAGCGCCTGTGATCATAAGGATCTTTACGTATATATCGGTTATCGTATTAAGCGATTCGGTAACATCAAGGAGGATGCTAGCCATATCTCCGAGTCCTGCTTCGAGCTCGATATAGTTTGTTCCCTTTTCAAGGTAAACCTTGTATGTAATAATCTCGCCGTTCTTATCCTTCTTGGCACTGTTAATAACCGAGGTCTGCCAAGAATCGTCAAAGTTAAATCTGAGATAGCTTGCTTCCTTAAAAGGAACTATCGAATCTTCGCCGTTATTTATCATGCTCTGTGTAGCAACACGAATAACACGGGAAGAGAATGCACCTTCGTTTACCGACTGACGGTAACGGAGAACGATCTCGTAGAAGCCGCTTTCTTCAACGTTTACAGTGTAACGTGCCCACTGTCCTACGTTCTGCCATTTCTCACCGCCGTCGCCGCCGAGAGCGTTAAGGTACTGAATGTAAGGAGACTGAGGCTCGTTGATCGAGCTTGTTCTGTCGGAGAAAGGATAAACTGTTGTTTCAGATGTTGCCGTAGGATACTCAGCCTGAAGCTTGAGATAGAAATCAGCAACGTCCTTCGCACCGTTATTCTTCCAATATTCTATATATTCATCATACGAGAATTCGTCTGCTTCGTAGTCATACGGGAAGATCTCAACTTCGAGAAGAACCATAGCCTCACGCTGTGCCTGAAGCTGGATGGTATTTCTTCCTGCGGGGAAGTAGAACTGAAGTGCTTCAACATGATATCCCGAGGAGTCTGTAGCTACGTACGTACAGATCTCGTTTACCATGATCTTTCCGGGCTTGGACTCGTTTCCGTCGATGTCGTTGGCAAATACGGGGTAAGCATAAAGTCCCTTAGTATCGGAAGGAAGCTTTTCGCCTGTCTTCTTGAATGTAAGAGCATTATTATCTACAGTACGTTCAAGAATGTTTCCGTTAACGTCAACGTATTCGTAAACGATCTTTCCGCGGTCGTCCATATAACGGTATATAACGTTTCCTTCGGAGTCAGACTGATATGTCTTCAGATCGTCCTCCCAAACCTTTGAAAGGGTAAGGTAACGTGCTTCGTAATAAGGAACGGTTTCGTTAATATAGAAGGTTCTCTCGATCGAGGTAGCCTTGGAAGCTTCCTCGGAGATCGGTACGTACTTAAACTTAACGGCATACATACCTGCTTCCATATCGAACGGAATATCCCAACCTACTACGCCGTCAGAGGGGAGATAGAGTCCCTTGTAGGTTTTATTTGCGGATTCGTCCGTAAACTCGAGGGATTTCAGTGAATCGGGGTCGGCATTGGTGATATCCTTATTATAATTGATGATATCATCGCCGGTAAGAAGATAGTTTTTTGTGCCCTTTTCTGTTTCTGAGTGCTCAATGAGGTAATCCTTATATTTGGAAACCTGAAGCAGATCGGAAAGAGAAGCGGACTGATAGCCGTCGTTTGTATCATCAGCCATAGCAGCCGTACCGGGTGCTACGAGTACAAGGACAGCCAGCAAAAACGCTATAATCCTGGTTTTTCTTGAGTGGGCCATTACTTTTTCCTCCTGATAGAAATGGTTTTGCGAATATCGCAGACTTTTTCCGGCTTTTTAACGGATGGTTCTGATTTTAATACAGCTTCTCTCATATAAATCGTCGGGAAAATAAAAAAATCGTCGGTAACGCACAGTTCGCGCAGTCGTCACCGCGATTTTCAGAGATATTTTGCCTGCGAACTGTTACAAGAATAATAACACATTTGAACGAAAATGTCAATAGACGACTTTTTTATTATTATATGAAGAAAGCCGCACCCAAGGTCGATACCTTACCCTTTCAGGTTCTTTTTTCATTTTTTTGGATTTCTCGCCGTTTTTTCGTTATTTTCACACGCCGCCTGGTGTTTCTGAATATACCCTATAGTGTTTGTGGCGAGTTGGCTGTATTTTTCATAAAAGTCGCGAATATTGCTTCTTTTTTTATGTAGTTTAAGCATTTTACGATCAATTATCAGCTTTTAGTCATAGTGACGAATATTTTTAAAAATCAGGATCACGGTATTTTTACGCCTTTAACCGTTTGGTTATTTTGCACAATTTTAGAGCCGATTTTTCTACATTTAAACGAAATTTATTTTTTTTCAAAATTATTTATATTTTTCTTCATTTTTGCCGTTGTCGGGCCGATTTTTTCTCTTCCCTTCCTCATCTCTTGCCGATTTTGCTATTGACAAATCCGAATTTCGGTGATATAATCAAAGAAAACGAACATTTGTTCTTTTATCAGAAAGGAGATTTTAACCGAAATGTCAAATTGGCTATGTAAATTTGAAAAATACCGTTCAGACAAAATGTTGCTCGAAACCCGCAGATCACAGCTTAAGATACTGCTTAACGATTACGGGTACGCGAGGGAAGACAGTCGGGTAAAGCCTGTAATCAGCGCGATCTCTGAGCTTGAAATCTCACTTGAAGATACCGAAAACGAGCTCGACAGCTACGTGGCAAGCGCGTCCACTCCGCGTGAAGCCGCAAAGCGTGCCGACGAAAAGCTTTTTTTAACTTATCGGTACATTCACAACATGACCATGGAAGAGACTGCAGAGGAAATGTGCGTAAGCAGAGATACGGTATACCGCATCCGAAGACGGATAGCAAACTAAAAAACCTAAATTTTCAAAAAAACTATTGACAAAATGCTTATACGGTGTTATAATGCTTTAAACCGTTGACGAAGAGATAACGTCGGTAGCGCGCTCACAGAGAGTCGGGGATGCTGGGATCCCGACAGACAGCGGATCGGCAAATGGACTTCCGAGGGCTTCGGCGATAGCGTGTATATATCACGAAGGTAGCCGCAGACGGGCACTCCCGTTACAGAGCACGGATGTTGTTTATGCATCCCAAAGGTGGGCGCGTTAAGCGTCAAGCAAGGTGGCACCGCGAATCAAATGCGAGCATTTATTCGTCCTTGACAGAGCTATTATTCTGTCAAGGATTTTTTATTTACAGGAGCTATACTTATGATACTGCTTACAAAACGATGGCGTCACTCGCCTGACGAAAAATGAAATCAAATCTAAAATCAAATAAACATTATTTCAGGCTATAAGCCGTTAATTACGAAAGGAACATTTATTATGGAATTCGGCGGAATCAATTTTGACACATATTTTAAAAACTATCCCGACAAGGACGGATATTTCGGAAAGTACGGAGGATGCTTCGTATCCGAAGAGCTCACCAAGGCAATGCAGGAGATCACAGAGGCTTACTTCACCATCTGCAAGTCGCGTAAGTTCATCGACGAGCTTCGCCGCATACGCAGAGAATTTCAGGGCCGTCCCACACCCATCTCGCACCTTGAGCGTCTTTCCAACAAGCTCGGAAACGTTCAGCTCTACGTTAAGCGTGAGGATCTGAACCACTCAGGCGCTCACAAGCTCAACCACTGCATGGGCGAAGCTCTCCTTGCAAAATATATGGGCAAGAAGAAGGTTATCGCAGAGACGGGTGCAGGTCAGCACGGTGTTGCTCTTGCGACAGCAGCGGCATATTTCGGACTTGAGTGCGACATCTATATGGGTTCTGTAGACATCAAGAAGCAGGCACCCAACGTGGCAAGAATGAAGATCCTCGGTGCAAACGTCGTTGAGGTAACCCACGGACTTGCAACACTTAAAGAAGCCGTTGACGACGCTTTCGCGGCATACGCTAAAGAATACAAGGACGCCATCTACTGCATCGGCTCTGTCCTCGGACCGCATCCCTTCCCTATGATGGTACGCGACTTCCAGAGCGTTGTAGGTATTGAAGCAAGAGAGCAGTTCACCGATATGACGGGCGAGCTCCCCGACGCTATCGTAGCTTGCGTAGGCGGCGGCTCTAACGCGGCAGGATTTTTCTCGGGATTCCTCAACGATCCCGTAGAGATCTACGGCATCGAGCCTCTCGGACGCGGTCCCAAGCTCGGCGACCACGCGGCAAGCCTTAAATACGGTACAGAGGGCATTATGCACGGCTTCAACTCGATCATGCTCAAGGACGAAAACGGCGACCCCGCTCCCGTTTATTCTGTGGCAAGCGGACTCGACTATCCGTCATCCGGTCCCGAGCACGCATTCCTGCGCGACCTCGGCAGAGTCAAGTATGACGTTATCAACGATGACGAAACCATCGACGCATTCTTCGAGCTCTCGAGAATGGAAGGCATCATTCCCGCCATCGAAAGCGCGCACGCTGTTGCTTACGGAATCAAGCTCGCAAAGACAATGAGCCACGGCTCTGTCCTCATCAACCTCTCCGGCAGAGGCGACAAGGATATGGACTACGTAATCGAGCATTACGGTATCAGATAATCAACAATTTTCAAAAAGAGGGCAAACACTATGAAGCTTTCGACTCAAAATCACTTTTTATCCGACTATTTCGGATTTGAACGCTCTATAGAAATACTGAAGGACGTAGGATACGATACGGTTGATATGTCGCTCTTCTGTATGTCCGATAATCCAAAGTCAATATTTCTTACTCCCGAGTACAGAAACGCCGCAGAAAAGCTCAAGGCTCACGCCGACAAGATCGGAATAGACTTTAATCAGGCTCACGCCGCATTTATATATAACTGGAAAAAGGCAGGCGAGGTAGAGGAGCGCGTCATTCCCGACAACATCCGCGCGTTCGAGATATGCTCTATCCTTAATATCAAGCACATCGTCGTTCATCCGCTTCCCTGTATTCCTTACTACGGTCACGAGGACGAGGTAAAAGCGCTCAATATGAAGTATTACCGCACGCTTGAGCCCTACGCGAGAGAGTACGGAGTAAAGATTGCTCTTGAAAATATGGCAGCTACCGAGCCGAAATGGGGACACCTTGTTCCCGGATCGTGCGGAAGTCCCGAAATATACATCGACTGGTTTGACACGCTCGACAGCGATCAGTTCGTATGCCTGCTCGACGTCGGACACGCCGCTATCGCAGGAATAGAGCCGCAGGATTTCATCCGCGCGCTCGGTCACGACAGACTCAAAGGTCTTCATATTCACGACAACGATTACCGAGGCGACCGTCACGCGCTTCCGGGCATGGGCAAGTTTGACTGGGAAGCAATTATGAAAGCCCTTTCCGATATCAACTATACAGGCGAATTCACTTTTGAAGCCGACTCATTTCTCGGAAACTTCTCACGCGAATTCAAGCCTGAAGCAGCCGCATTTATGGCGAAGATCGGCAGACATCTGCTCAGCCGTTACGATTATTACGAATCACTCAAGAATAAATGATAATAATATATATGAGGGAACTTTTTCATCAAAGTTCCCTCATACTATTTCAAAAACTTTTATTAAATTTAAAGGCTTCTGTTATCGAAAGAGCAGAAGCCTTTTTATATTTTAATAAAAAATTTCAAAAATTCCATTTGCCCTATTGACAACGAAAATGTTTTATGATATATTTATATCGTCATACGATATATCGCTTTACGATATATCGTATGACGATACCCGAGAAAGGAGTTTTACTATGCCAACAACCAACACATCCGCACTCACCGAGACCGCATATTATATTCTTTTATCGCTTCAAACGCCTCTGCACGGATATGCCATTATGCAAAATATAAAATCAATAACAAACGGGCGTATCTCAATGGGTGCAGGCACTCTGTACGGAGCTTTGAATGCGCTAAACGAAAAAAAGTATATAGTAGAATGTGAATGCGACGATCCCTCGCGCAGAGAATACGTAATAACAAATGACGGTAAAGAGGTTTTAAAGAAAGAGATATCTCGTCTTGAAGAGATGCTTCAAAACGCACAAACTTATTTTAAGGAGGATTAGTTATGGAAAGAATCACTAAATTTCGTATATTTGAAAATTTGGAAAAAGAAGAGGCTTTCATAAACAAAATGAATCAAGACGGTTGGAAGCTTGAATTTGTGCAGTTTGGTTGCATATTCAAATTCATAAAAACAGATGAAGAATATTTCACTACGATCTGTGCAACCGAAAAATCTCAAACCCTGCAAATGATTTCTGCGGCAGTTTTAAGCGGATACGAGTCTGTTCCCCACTCTTTTGATGGCATGAGTAATTTTCTGTATTTAACAGGACGAAAAGATAAAGCGAGCAATGATTTTTTCAGTGACAATCAAAACAAACTCGCTCATTACAAAAACGTCAAGAATTATTATCGTACACAGGCGCTCATACCTTTAATATGCGGGCTGTTTTTTTCTTTTATCCTATCTCTTCCCTACCTTCCCGCAACAATAAAAATTCTTTGCAACCTTGATAAAGTATCTTCTGATGTTATGGAAGAAATTTTACCGGCTATGATTTTAATTTGTGCGATGCTTTTGATTGGTATTTCACTTATATGTTATTCTGCATACGTCTTTCGTCTTTATGCAAAAAGTAAAAGCTGCTACACCAAATTGCTGAAAAATATGAATTTGTACGAGTAATTTTATAAACACACGCAAAAAATCACAGAACTCAAAAAGAATTCTGTGATTTTTCGTTATTACAAATCAAAAATGCGAAAGTATCATCTCAAACGCGACGCGAATACCGGGAAGAAGGCTTTCGATATTCACGTATTCCTCACGGGTATGCGCTCCGCCGCCCGTGACACATCCGAGGCAGACAGACGGAATACCCTTTGACAGCGGGATATTGCAGTCTGTCGATCCGCTGCCGCGAGACGGGATATATCCGAAGTGCTTCTCTACCGCCGAGGATGCGCGACAAGCAAGCGCTTCTTCAGCCAAAGCATCCACCACGCCCGAGCAAGGACGGTCTCCGACGAGTGTGACCTTGATATTCTCTCCCCTGCCCTTATGGATCTCGATTATTTTATCAAATTCGCCTTGCATATAAGCGAGCGACTCGCGCTCATCAGATCGGAATTCGTACAGCATTTCGGCGTGCTGTGCTATCGTATTGACCGACGTACCGCCGTTTATTATTCCCACGTTGTAGGTAGTTTTGACCTTTTCGGGAACTTTCACGCCGTAAAGGTCGCAAACGAGCGCGGCAAGCAGATGTATCGCGTTTTTATTGCCGAATTTCGCATAGGAATGTCCGCCCTCGGTGTTAATCTCCACACAAAATCTCTTCGACCCGACCGCGCGGTTTATAATACCGTAAGAATATCCGTCGAAGGTGATAAACTCCTTCATATCATCTCCGAAATCCTCGACTATCTTGCGCGAGCCCTTGAGGTTACCGAGCCCTTCTTCACCCGAATTTATCACAAGCAGAAGTCTGCCGTCTTTCGGAGTTATCTTATTTTCCGCGATATATTTTGCCGCCATCAGAAGCGCGACCGCGTTTGCGGTATCGTCACCCACTCCCGGGCAGTATATTTTGCCGTCCTCAATGGCAAGAGGAAGCATCTCCGTGTCGGGAAACACGACGTCGCTGTGTGCCATATATACGGTAGTCGGCTTGTTTTCGTCGAATCCGAGCTTATAGACCACGTTCAGCGCGTCGTCGATATAAACGCCCTCTGCGCCCTGCTTTTTCAGCCAGTTTAGGCAAAACTCGGCACGTTTTTCCTCGTGATTAGAGGGCGCGGGAATCTGCGCAAGGGTGATAAGAAGCTCACGCGCCTCGT
The DNA here is from genome assembly GCA_017532425.1 of Clostridia bacterium. GTDB lineage: Bacteria > Bacillota > Clostridia > Oscillospirales > CAG-272 > SIG672. The sequence goes on from JAFXJH010000081.1 coordinate 51,122, forward strand.
CCTTATGCGATTCTATGTAATCAAAGATATCTTTTGTCAGCTCCATATTTTTCTATCCTTTCAGAATATGGTTTTATTATAGCACAGAATTTCCGAAATGTAAATAGGAGGGCAAAAAACGGGAGGCAAAAGCGTCTCCCGTTCTTTACTTCAATTATTTTTCTCTTTTTGCAAATATCGCATCAAACTCGGTAATATTTTCAAGGTCACTCTTCTTAACTTCAAAGGTCATAAAGTATTCCGTTATAAGCGCTCCTCCCATTTCCGGATCGTTTTTACGTAATACGTGTGCAACAAAACTATTTCCGTCGAAAGACAGGCTCTTCAAACCGTGTTGGTAACAAGTGTAGTTTTCAGTAATATATACGAGCATCAAAGAGTTTTCAGCAAAAAATTCATCGTCATATTCTCTCGTTGCTTCGTTAAACGCCATAGCTTCATTACCATAATCGTAGTCGTATACCTTTTCTCCGCCAAACTGTTCCTTGAACTGCTTTAATTCTGCCACGGAATCAAATTTGAATACAGGAAGATGCCTTACGCCGTCGTCAGAATCGAATTTATCCGCGTTCAGTGAATAGTCTTTAAATTTAGCACCATTTGCTTTGGAAATCTTAAAGTCAATCTCATTTTCGTTTGATATCTCAAATCTATAAGCACATTCGTATTTTGACCACTCGTGTTTTTTCTCTTTCTCAATATATTTACCTTGTTTTTTAACTTTGATCACCAGATAATAAGAACCGGAAAACAAATAAACGGGAATTCTGTCCTCCTCGCTGTAGCATATACGCTCGTTTTGTTCGTCATAAACCGAAAGAGAAATAAACTCGGTGCCTTCGCCGTAATGTATTTTAAAATCATCCGTATAAGATATTTGCGGAATTTCATCTTTTTTCGAAGTCAAACCACCATATAAAACGCTGACCCCGTTCCAAGTATGCCAATACGGTTCCCATTCACTGCCATTAAAATATTCCTTCCAGATGCAGTTCTCATACGGTGCGGTCTTCTTTCTGTCAGACTCAAGCAAAATAAGTGAATCATCAAAAGGCAAATTATTTTCATCATCTTTTTCTTTGTCGCCTTTGTCGATTTCAGGCTTTCCGTCGTATTCGTCATCGTCTATGCCATTATCGCAGGCAATCAGAGCAAGCAAACAAGCAAGCGTCAAAAGTATCGCAATTAGTTTTTTCATTATGAAAACCTCCTTAATATAATCATTCGAATATCCAAATAATTTCAATATATCAATATTACAATAGGTACCACGACCGAGTCGTACAAAACGCCATAGTTCAGCCTGTTATCCCATATTCCTCACAAGTTCCGCATCGAAATCGGTGATATTTTCCATATCGCTCTTCTTGACTTCAAAGGTTATAAACCAATCCGCCATATCATCTGTTACATCCCCCGGTCTGTTGGTCTGTGCTATATATGCGACAAATTTTGTTCCGTCACAGTGCACGTTCTTCACACCGAATCGGAAAGAACCGCTGTTTGCGGAAACGTAAACAAGTATTAGCGAATTTTCAGCGAAAAATTCATCGTCGTATTCTTTTGTAACCTCGTTAAACGACGGAACTTCATCCCATCCGTAGTCGTACACATTTTCTCCGCCGAAATCTTTCTTGAACTGACTAAGTTCTTCGGGAAATTCAAGCTCAAATATCGGAAGATGTATTACACCGTCGTCAGAGCTGAATTTATCTTTGTTCAGTGAATAGTCTTTAAATTTACCGATGTGTGCACGCGAAAATTTGAAGTCGATCTCTTCTTCGTTTAATATTTCAAACTTATAAACACATTCATAGCCCGAGGTCTCAAATTTGTCTTGTTCTTTAATATATTCGCCTTGTTTTTTAACCTCAATTACAAGATAATATACGCCCGCTGTCAAATAAACGGGGATATTTTCTTCGGTCGCTTGGCAAATATTATCAAAATCGCCGTTATAAACCTCAAGCGATCTAAACTCAATGTCTTCTCTGTAATGGATCTTAAAATCATCACTGTAGGTTATTTGCGGGATCTTATCCTTTATTTTTTCCAATTTCCAAGACGCACGTACTCCGTCAACAGAAGTCCAACCGCCGCCGTTCCAGCTCTCACCCCACGCAAAACATTCGTACGGCTTCGTCATTTTACCGTCAGACTCAATCAAAATAAGTGGCTCCGCAAAAGGCTCGCCTTTTTCTTGGTCGAGCTTTCCGTCATACTCGTCATCCTCTACAGCGTTATCGCAGGCAATCAGAGCAAGCAAACACGCAAGCGTTAAAAGTATCGCAATCAGCTTCTTCATAAACATATCCTCCTAAATAAAATTTTCAACATCATTCATTACAAAACGTACTGAAGGTATACTGTACGTAGTTTCCGTCCTTATAGTACATTTCGTACGTATAGATCTTATTCATTTCGAGCTCGATATCGATCTGTTTGATCCATTTACCGCTATAGACCACCTTTTCGTTTGTAAGCTCGCTATTATAGTCATACTGCTTTACAACAAATTTATTGAACTTTTTGCCGTAATCGTAATTCGCGGTATAAAGAGTGAGCTCGTAGTCTATACCCTTTTCAAACTCGTTTTCTCCTTTATGCTCTTCGCACAGGAGATAGATGTCGACGTCTGCCTTTCTGCCGTTCCAATCATAGTCCGCTCTGACCACTTTCGCAGTCTGATTCGTGCTTGACGAGCTATTTCCCTTTGTAAATCCGAACGCATACGATATATTAGGCGGGTAAGCGTAATACTGAGGCAAGCTTCCCATCACCTCTTCGCCGCACAGATCGTAGAAGCAGGTCGAGCATTTATTGAATATCTTACTCGGACTCGCGTTATCTCCTTCAGACGTTTTGGATGTACCGTCCTCGTAGTTTACAGTAAGCGTCCATCCGCTGCCGTCGTAAATCGTTTCGGTGGTTTTGTATTCTTTTTTCAGACCGAACAATCCGTTTGAGTAGCAAGTATCGATAAAAGCCTTTTCGGCATCGTCGGTAAAAGTACTTTTCAGCTGAAGCTCCGGATCTTCGTTATCAGCGGGAAGATAACCGATAGAATAATACTTGTTCTCGTCAAAATCAAGAACGTATTCCCTCGTATATCCTCCGTTATAGTCCACGGTGATATAGCTGAGCTTCGTTATTCTGACCCCGTCATATTCTTTGACAGCTTCTCTGTCTTCACCGTCATCCTCAAAGCTGCTGTCATCAGCTTCGCATGAAAGCAAGGTCAGCACACAAAGCACAGCCAAAAGCATCGCAAGTATTTTTTTCATACGATTGACCTCCGAATAATCAAAATTTGTTCTTTCACTATATAAGACGATTTTTATTTGAAAAAGTCGCGTGTTTTTTGAAAAAAATTCAAAAAAATGCACTCAGGGGCGAGTGCATCTTTTTATTCAGTTAGCTTTTCGTATTTTTACCGAGGTATATCCTAATTTGGACTGTATCTCATTGACAACGGTCGAGGGAGATGCGGTGTAATCAATAAAGTAAAACGAATAATCCGCTATTGCACTTTCACCCTCAATGGTTTCGGTCTCAGGCTCTTCAAGATCATTCTTCTGGAAATGTGTGTATATCTTGTAAAGCTTACCGTTTTTATAGTGAAGCTCCATGTAGTTAAAACCGCTGCCGTCCGAAACCGTAACAATATATTCTCCACCGTTATTAACGTCCTGAAGAGTCGGGCTTGCCGGCTTATTGTTATTATTATCATTTCCGCCGCTTGTGTTACCACCGTTGTTTCCGCCTACAACATATCCGAGTTCTGAAAGAATTGCCACTTGTTTTTCATAGGGATATGAATAAAAGGTTTCTTCAGATATTCCCATTTCAAGAAGGACCGCAAGCATCTCCTCGCTAAGCTCGATCTCACCATTCTCTTCGGGCTTCGCTTGAGTTTCGTTTTCATCTTCCTCGGGTGTCTTTATACCACCAACCTCATCCGTTGTGTTACATCCTGCAAAAGCAAATACAAGCATAACAATCGTTAAAATAAAAGCAAATGTTCTTTTCATTATATTCTCCTGACATAAATATATCTTTTAATAATAAACTAATTCTACCACATATAAGTATTTTTTCAAGTATTTTTTGGAAAAATTCAATTATTTTTTCATTTCCATATAAGGAAGGACTTCGTATCCGCATCTTTCATACAGCTTTACTGCTCCTTCGTTTTCAGCTTCGACCTCTAAGCGAAAGAGCGAGCCCGGATATTTTTCTTCGATATATCTCAAAAACGAGCCTCCGATTCCCATTTTGCGATACTCGTCTTTAACGTAAAGATCTTCTATCCATATGCAAGGCTTTCCAAACTCTGCCGAAAAGCTTTTTGCGACCATTGCGTATCCCTGCACACTGTTTTCGTCCTCAAATATATAGCCTTCGATATACGGGCTGTCACCGACGCAGTTATCGATATCCGCTTCAAATATTTCCTTCGAGCCGTTACTCAAAACCGCCGGCGAAGCATAGAAGACCCTCATCATCTCAATAACGCTCGGCTTGTCATTTTTCTCCATAAGTCTGATCGTAGTTTTCATATATTTAACCTCTTAGCTGATTTAAGATTTTTTTATTTTAACTATTATATCACAGTTTGTGCGTAAAGTAAATAGCATCAAAGCTTTTACAAGCCACCGCCCTGCGACAAAAACAGACCCCACAAACGTGAGGTCTGTTTAAATAGTGTTTGAAGTTATTATCTTTTGGGTTTTGGCAGTATACTCTGCCTAATAACCCCGGATCTGTCTTAATACTTACTGTGTTTGTCGGCAACAAGATCGCAGATACACATTACTACAGGAAACAAAACGCCGCCTATTGCATAGACCAACCAAGAGATATGCCAGTCATTTTTAAGAAAGCTCCAGGCAAGATATATTGCGGTAAGAATACCCCAATAGCCAAAACCGACAACATCTTTTATGCCCGTTCTCTTTTTTTCTTTTTCCGTAAAATCTCCTTCTTTGAGAAGCTTTTGCATACTTGCGTTTTGAACACCTACGACAATAAACATTCCTGCACCTATGCCTGCAATAATCATCAGCACGGCAAGTGCTGCCGCAACAAGTATCTCGTTTTCCGAAAAAGATAATAATACCAACGGAACAACAGAGAAAATACATACACACGTTGCAATTATATTATAAGCAATATAGGTCGGCCTGAAGGCGTTTTTCTTTTCTGTAACTAACCCTTTCACTCCGTATTCAAGCTCAAAGGGGACGTTCTTGTCAAGAAATTCATACGGCTGATTTTTGAAGCCACAATAAATGTGGATAGGAACGGCACATAGAGCAAAAGCAAAGATAACCGCAAAGCCAACCGCATTTGCTGTTGTTTCTGTTACAACAGCATTAGGTAGTCCTGACAGCATGCTCAATACAATTAGTGTGACAGGAGAAATAATCCATAAAAACGTAGCAAGAGCAATACGCCAAGATGCTTTCTTCCTTTGCTCGATATATGCGTTTGCTTCTTCTATTGAAATTCTTTTTACAGTTGTATCCGAAGAAGTATCGTTAGTAAATTCTTCGTCCTCTATCTCATCCTTCAAAAGGTAGTCTGTTGTAACACCGAACAATGTGGAAAGTTGCAATATCTTTCCCAAATCGGGAATCGTCTGTGCGCTCTCCCATTTCGAAACAGCTTGTCGCGACACGTTCATTTTGTCTGCAAGCTCTTCTTGAGACCAACCGTTCTTTTTTCTGAGTCTGATAATTTTGTCAGCTAAAATCATAAAAACACCTCGTTTGACAGTTTCGTAAAGCACCCTGCTTCATCGTGCCTGTATTGTAGCACAAATAGAGCTTACACGCCACCAACCGACGCCTTTCAATATGTCAACCGTCGGTTGCTTTTTCTTTTATATACAGCTTACCGTCAAGATTAAGTTTATTTATCAGTCATATTATACCATAAAAACGGCAAAAAGTAAATAGAACGGCGGAGTTTTTACAAATTGAACCGCCCTACACCGTAGGGGCAAACTGCGTTCGCCCGCGGGAGACCACAGGTCTCCCCTACGAAAAGAAAAAACAGCACCCACCGAAATGAGTGCTGTTTTTGTATCGAAATAATCCCAAATGGGTAATTATCTCTTGGAGTTTTAAGAACACTGTTTGATATCGTGCATTTATCGTGTGATTTCGTGCGATATCGTGAATATCGTGAGTATCGTTTGATAAAGTGTTGCACCAAATTTGCACCAAAATCACACCACATTAAACGCCCATTCAGCTCGATAAATTGGAATTTGACACTCC
>JAFXJH010000082.1 GCA_017532425.1 Clostridia bacterium
CCCCCCACTTCTTATTACACTTCAAATTTTACAATACGAATTTTTCAAACAGCATAAACATCATCGGAATGGTTATGACGGCAAGGGTGTGAGATATGAGTGCCATTCCCGCAGCGTCCCTCGTATCCTTTCCGTTCGCTCCGGGCACAACGATAGTGTTAAGCCCAAGAGGCATTGAAATTGCGCACATGGCACAAGTCAGGAAGGTTTTGTCGATAATGGAACTTTGGGGAACGAACGAGAACGCAAGGATGAACAAAATCGGGATCAGGAGCAAGCGCACAGCGCTCAGCACGTATATCCTCACGTTTTTCAAGATATAAAGTATATCCGTGTTTGCGATCGTCATTCCCGTAATGAGCATTGCCAGAACCGACATACAAGCTCCCGTCTGATTTACAGCGCCCAAGAAGAAATTATTTTTCGGAATAACGTCTCCAAGCCCCGTAATACCTATTATCATACCGATAAGCATTGCTATGAACATAGGGTTGACGAGAGGCTTCAGCTTCTTCAATAATTTAACACGGGTGCCGCCGTCTGTGCTTTTTTCGTCTTCATCGTCCGAAAGAAGAAGCGAGGGAACACCCCAAAGATAAATCATTATCCAAAGAGGAATGACGAAGAAAGCGTATTTTGCGAAAAATTCGTTTCCGTAAATTGCGAGCACGACCGCGTTGCCCATAAAACCGAAATTTGCGAATGAAAGACCGTAAAGGGCGATCTTTCTGCGGTAAGAATCCTTATAAATAAGGCGCGCGAAGATGACGGCAATAGGCAGTATGACCGCGAAAAGGGCGAAGCTCAGGAGAAAGAGCCTTCCGTACTCCGAGAGCTTATTAACAGTGAAATTGCTGATGAACGTGCCCATAACGAGCGCGGGTATAATAAGCGTGTTCTCAAGTCTTGAAAGCACCCTTGCGCCGTCGGCGGGAATTATCTTAGCCTTTACGAGTATGTATCCTGCCGCGATAAGCAGGAAGAGGAGGAGTGTTTGATTTAAAGTATTTGAAAGAACCGACATTTCATCTCGGGCTTAAATTGAGCCCGCCCCCATTGATTCCATAAGTCTTTTGTTGAATTCCTCGGCAGTATTGTATCCCATACGCTTCTGGCGGTTGTTCATTGCGGCAACCTCTATAACTACCGAAAGATTTCGACCCGGACAAACGGGAAGCACGATGCTCGGAACCTTTATTCCGAGGATATCCGTCGTTTCCTCGTCAAGGCCGAGTCTGTCGTACATCTTTCCGTTTTGCCACGTTTCAAGATTGATAACGAGGTCTATCTTTTCCGTTTCCTTGACGGAGCCCATACCGAAAAGACGGCGCACGTCAACTATGCCTATACCGCGGAGCTCGACGTAGTGGCGTATGATCTCGGGAGCGCGTCCGACGAGAGTCGTCGCTGAAACGCGCTTGATCTCAACGGCGTCGTCGGCAATAAGGCGGTGACCGCGCTTGATAAGCTCGATAGCGGTTTCACTCTTTCCGACACCCGAATCTCCGAGCAAGAGTATACCCTCGCCGTAAACCTCGATAAGAACGCCGTGGCGAGTGATCCTCGGACCGAGTTCTACGTTAAGATACGATATCATAGCCGCCATAAACTCGGACGTGCGCTCTTTCGTTCTTAAGAGCGGAACGTCGTACTTTTCCGCAAGCGCGATAGTTTCGGGCTGAATCTCAATAGAAGAGGTGACTATGATGGCAACGGGCTTTGAACGGAAAAAGTCCTCAAGGCGTCTGAGCCTTTCTTCTTCGGGAAGCTGTGCCAAAAAAAGATTTTCGACCTTTCCTATTATTTGTATACGCGCCTGCTCGTAATGATCGTAAAATCCGACCATCTGAAGTCCCGGGCGATTGACACGCGCGCAGGTCACTTCGATCTTCTCGGGCAGATCGGGTAAAAACATAACCTCAAGGCTGAATTTGTCTATTACTTTTGAGAGTGCAACGCTATAAAGCTCTTCCATTTTATTTCCTTTCAGAGAGAGTGTGTGTGAGATGTAAAGACGAAAATACCCGAGCGGCGAGCGCTTATAGATTATTTAAAGCGCTGTCACAGCACTCGGTAAAAACCGCTTTAAGTATAATTATAGCACACTTGGCCCGAAATTGTAAATACTTTTTTTATTAAAAGTATAATTTTGTACATTTTTTATTATCCGACTTGACTTGACATTCTTTTTTTGATATACTAATTATATATTTTGCTTTACTTATTTGCCTTATTCATACAAAAAACACAAAGGATAACACAATGAAAAAATTTTTAGCCATATTGCTTGCTGCAATTTTACTTATCTCCTCCGTTTCCTGCTCTGATTACGAGCCTGTCGAAAGTACTCCCGAGGAGTCAAGGGTTGTTATAACTATGAGCTTTGGCGGCGAGAAATACGAGATAAAATACGAGCTTTACAGAGCCTTGTTCCTGAATAACAAGAGCAAGGTCGACGGCGGTGATCCGTCCGTGTGGTCCGGCGCCGATAAAGCCACGTACATAAACAAGATAAACGAGCTCATAATATCCGACGCGGCGAAAATATTCGCGGCATTTTACGTCAGCGGTACGGGCGCCGGCTTCAACGTATATTCAAGCAAGGCGGACAATCTTGTCGAGGAATACGTAAAAGAGAGTGTTGAAGGCAGCGAGGAGATTCCCGGATTCGGAACGTATGAAAAGTATCTTGCTCACCTTAAGAGCATCAACCTTAATTACGCGACGCAAGACCTTATGTTCCGCTATTACATCGCTCTTGAGAAGATAAGCGAATTCTACGGCGGAACGACGGAAGCTACCACTCCCGACGTAGAGGAGATGCTTGACGCCAATATAGCGACCCCCGTTGACGGCGTAAGAAAATTCTATTACTCAAACGATTTCAAGCGCGTGCTCTACGCTTACTTCCACGAAAAGACCGAGTATTTCAATAAAAACGAAACTACGCCCGAGGCCTTCCGCGAGAAGCTGATCTCGGCTGCCGAAGGCGGCGCTGACGCCGTAAAGAGCATCATAGGACAATCTACCGCCACCCCGGCTGCCGATATAGCGTGCGGTCTTTTCATCCCGAAGAATTCCTTCGGCAACGACCTCTTCGATTCTATAAGTGCAGCGGCGTTCGCGCTCTCGGACGGTGACGTCAGTGAAATGATAACGCTCAATGAAACGGGCGAAGCAAATCTCGACGGAATTTATTTTCTTTATAACATCGAAAAAAGCGAAGAGGATTTTGAAAAATATTACAGCTTGATAAGAATAGCCTACCTTGACGACGTTATGGGAAAGAATCTTCACTCGCACGCTGCAACGCTTAAGAGGAGCGTTGAATATACGTCGGATTATTCTTCTATAAATCACTCGGAGATATCTATGTAAAATGAAAGCACCCAGACTGTTGCCAAAAGAGCTTTTCGTTAAAAAGCTTGTTTTCGCTAACAAAACGAGCGTCCGCGACGTTGCGTCCTCTCTGCGCGAGTTCATCTCACGCAACTATAACGGCATAGTTGACTTTTCGCCCTTCGGACTTGACAATCGCTTCATACTCGTCGAAGATTACGAACTTGCAATTATGATAAGATCCGTGATAAAGGAATTTACTCTGAAGCATATATGCACCATCTCGTTTTTGGTTGAAAACGACGATTTCATCATAAGCTTCAAAGCACACGAGGACTCACCGCCCTCGGAAAACGCTATAACCCACCTTCGCGGTCAGGCACAAAGATACGGGCTTTCTTCCACTTCGGACGGATTATCCTTTGGGATCGTGATACCGACACACAAATTTTCATCGTGTCCGATATACAACAAAGACCGTCTTAAATTTTACGACGCGCTTTTCTCCGTTTTCAGCGAACAATAAAAATTTAAAATCGGCGGGACGTACCATTCGGTATATCCCGCTGAAATTGTAATGTCTACGGTTTTACTGCGTACGCAAAAATCAACTCTACGATTCGTAGATTGACTTCGAAACAGAAATATTTTATAATAAAATAAAAACGGTCATTAAGGAGATCCCACCTATGGAGCTGAAAAGACTTAACAAAAGCAATTACGACGAGCTGATAGCGCTTATGAATTTTGTTTTCTCCAACAAGGACAAGCGAGAGCATTCATTTGAAGCCGATCTTCCGTCGATGTGCAGGAGGACTGACGAGGCTATGAATAAGCATCTTGGAGTCTTTGAAGACGGAAAGCTTGTTGCGGCACTCGGAATATATCCCCTTCCCTGCAAAATTTTCGGCGAGGACTTTCTTTTCTCCACCGTCGGAAACGTTGCGACTCACCCGGATTACGAGGGCAGAGGCTATATGGGAATAATGATGAATGCGGCTATGGAGGAGCTTGAGCGTATAGGTGCCGACGCTTCAAGGCTCGGCGGCGCAAGACAGCGTTACAACCGCTTCGGGTATGAAATGGCGGGCGTTGCATACAAATTCACTATAATCGATCATAATACGAAGCACGCATTCGGAGATATCGGAGATTACACCTTCGAGAGGATAGAAAGAGAGAATACCGATGCCTTTCTTTACGTAAAATCTCTTCACGAAAAAGAAAAGATCTATGCGAAAAGAAGCTCGGATGAAGACTGCTTCGGAGTTTGGGCATCCGCCGTGGCATGGCAGTCTGTGCCTTATATTGTTAAGAAAAACGGCAAGCGTGTCGGCTACGTTTCGATAGCTAAAGACGAGGTTACCGTATCCGAGCTTTATGCGGAAAGTGAGGATGTCTTCGTAGAAGCCCTTGTCGCATATCAAAGAAAGATAAAAAAAGCCATCTTTGTAAGACTCCCCGATTACGAGCCCGCCCTTCTTTCAAGACTTGCGGCCTTTGCCCACGACGTGACCACCTCTCCCGTTTGCCGCTTTAAAATAATCAACTTTGCAGATATCACCGACGCGCTTATGAAGCTTAAAGCCTCCTACACGGATATGCCCGACGGGGAATTTCTCTTGGGAATAAAGGACTACGGCACGCTCAGGCTTTACGCAAAAGACGGAAAAGCGGGCGCTGAGCTCTGCGAGGGTGATGCAAGCATAATTCTTGACAAGCTTGCTGCAACAAGGCTGCTCTTCGGTCACACGCCCGCCACTCTCATAGCAGACGTTCCGCAGTTTGTAAGGCTTTGGCTTCCCCTTCCTCTTTATTGGAATCTTCAGGACAGAGTATAAGGAGAGAATATGAAAAAAGCAGAGATAAAGAATCACAACTCCCGTCCCGCCGTGTTTATTGACGGAAAGCCTTTTCCGCCGTATATGGCGACAATCAGAACTTTGAAGGACAGCAAGGAAATAATTTTCGACCGAGATTATTTTGAAAACCTCGGTAAAAGCGGAATTAAGATTTTCTTCCTTTCCTGCAACACGGAGTGGCTCGTGCCCGATGCCATTTCTTACTTCGACAAGGAGGCTCGAATGCTCCTTGATGCCGTGCCCGACGCTTACATAATCCCACGTGTTTGTATGCACCCTCCGATAGAATGGGTTTTGGCGCATCCCGAGGAATGCCTGACCTACTCCGACGGCTCAAAGCCCGGAGTTCACGTCTTTGCGGAGAGTTACGAGGCGGATTACCCGATGCAATACTCTCTTATGTCCTCAAAGTGGCGCGAGGACGCAAGCGTGGCGCTTGAAGAGCTTTGGAAAAAGATAATGTCCCTGCCCTATGCCGACCGTATCATAGGCGCATTCTTCGGCGCAGGCGGCACTATGGAATGGTACAATATGCTTCCCGTCTTTAATAAATTTAAAAACGACGGCTTGGCGCTCGACCACAGTGATGCATTCCGCCGCGAATTTTCCGCATATCTTAAAGAAACCTACGGCACCGACGATGCGCTTGCAAAGGCTTGGGGAATTCCCGAGGCAACTATCGAAAACCCAAAAATCCCCGAGGCAAAGCAGCACTACTTCGTTTACGAAGCGGACAAGGACGCACTTTATCCGCCCGTCATTATGTACTCCAACAACCCTCCGCCCCCTCCGTACGGCAACGGAACAAACCTCGGCTCGTTTATCGATTTCAAAACCAACAGACAGGTCTTTGATTTCTACCGCGTGTGGCATCTTGGCACGGCGCGCTCTATAACGACCTTCACCAAAGTTATAAAAAGACTGACGCCCGACAGACTAACGGGTGCATTTTACGGTGCGCTCGGATGCAACGAGTACGCCATTTCAGGAAGCGCGCTTGGCGCAGTTGAAATCCACAAAGACCCGAGCATTGACTTCCTTGCCGCACCCGGTGTTTACGAAAACCGCCTGCCCGGCGGTTGCACGGGTCAGCGCGAGATGCAGGATTCGCTTGCTTTAAACGGCAAATTATTCCTCGTGGAAGACGACGCGCGCACCCTTGCGGAAAACCGCTTCTTTATGGACAAATATCAGATATACACGATGGAAGACTCCATAAACGTTATGAAGCGCGAGTTCGGCAGAACTATGTGCGAGGACGTGCAAGCTTGGTGGTTCGACCAGCTTATAGGCGGAAGAAGATTTAAGTATCCCGAAATTTACGAGCTCATCAAAGAGCAAGAAAGAATCGCGTACGATCTTTTTGATGGCGAAAGAGCAAAGGGGAACGAGATCGCCCTGATCGTTGACGAAGAAACGATAGGCGCGGTTTCGCACCAGACCACAAAAGACGCGCTTGAGCAATTCCGCAACTACGAAATGGCAAAGGTCGGAGCACCGATAGACCTTTACTACCACAACGATATGAAAAATCCGAATATGCCGAAGTACAAGCTCTACGTTTTCGTAAACACCTATCTTTTAACGCAACAAGAACGTAAAGAGATTCAGGAAAAGCTAAAAAAAGACGGTGCTGTCGCACTTTGGATGTATGCCCCCGGATTCATCGACCCGAATGCTGAAAACGCTCAAAGCACAGAGAATATGGAAAAGCTTACGGGCATAAAATTCGAGTCGATAACAGACAAATTCGATTCTGTTTTCAGATGGAACGGAGCGGAGCACGAAATTTCGAAGCGTCTTGATAAAAGGGCGCTCTTCGGCAGATTTGACAGAAAAAAATACGTCTGCCTCGGCGTTCCCAACGAATACACCTTTGCGAACACCTATCTCTACCCGCTCTTCTACCCCGACGACAAGGACGCGACCGTTCTCGCGCACTTTTTGACCTCAGGGTACCCCGCCGTTTGCGTGAAGCAAGCGGACGGATTTACGTCCGTTTACTACGGCTCGAAATTCATCGACGGTAAAACGCTCCGAGAGATAGCGAGGTTTGCGGGCTGCCACATCTGGTCCGAATCCGACGACACCTTCTACGCAAACGACCATCTCGTCACGCATCACGCATCACAAAGCGGTAGAAAGAAGATAAAGTTCAAGACCCCCGTGAGCCCGTACGAGGTATACGAGAAGAAATATTACGGCAAGGGTGTCACGGAGATCGAGTTTGATTCGTACCTTGGAGAAACCAAGACGTTCAAGCTTGAAAAAGATTGAACGAACGTAAACTTTGCTTTACATTAAGGCGCAAACAAGCCTTAATATTTTAACACGCCCCGATACTAATATATTTTTATCCGATAGCGGCAGAAAAATTCGCATTTCGATTTTTCTGCCGTTTTATTTTTTCAAAAAACGCCGTTTTTACGCTTTCATTCCTTAAATTGTTACACATATAAAGACGTCAAAATTCACAAATTAAAGTCGTAACGAAGCGCAAAGCAAAAAGCGGTTACAAACACGAAATTTTAAGAGAAAAAGAGGAATAAAAATGAGAGGAAAACGAAGTATCGCGCTTGCGTCCGTCCTGCTTGCGGTGCAACTGTTTTCGACGGCTCTTCCAACCCTTGCGGCAGGTGCGGAAAAGAGTGTCGAACGCGAAGATAAAAGCTACTCTTCGGAACAGAGTTGCGAGTGCGCGGCGCTCAGAGATGACGTCGAGGTTTCGTCAAGATTTCTTGAGCTTCTCTTCGGCAAGAAAAAGAAGCACGAGGCACATATAAATAAGGAAGAAAAGCAAGAGGGTAAGACCGAGCTCACGCTCTGCCCCGGCGGCGACGTCTTTGGAATAAAAATAGCGAAAGACGGTGTCAGCGTGGCAAGTGTCAGCGAAGAATGCGGATTGAAATACGGCGATATAATCATTTCCATAGGAGGAAAGCGCATACGCTCCCTCTCCGACGTTAAGGCTGTGCTTGAAGGCTCCGACGGAAGCCCGCTCGACCTTGTAATAGAGCGAGGCGGCTCCAAGGTAGAGGCGAAAATAATTCCGAAAAAATCGGACGGCACCTACACGCTCGGAGCAACGCTAAAGGACGGCGTTGCGGGCATCGGCACAGTCACCTACTTTAACCCGAAAACGGGTGAGTTCGGCGGTCTTGGTCACGCCATATGCGAGCCGAAAACAGCGGAGCCCGTAAAAATGAAAAAGGGCTCTGTAAACGGAGTCCTGCTCGGCGGAGTTGACAAGAGCGAGGCGGGAGATCCCGGTGAGCTCACGGGGCTGCTCACAGAGGACGTGCTTGGCGAGCTTTATTCAAATACCAAGGAAGGTGTTTTCGGAAAATTTAACACGCCCCCCGACCTTTCGCGAAAAGCGCTGCCCGTCGGCAAAAAAAGTGACGTCCGCGAGGGCGAGGCTGTGATCTATTCCACGGTGAAAAACGGGCACCGCGACGAGTATAAGGTCGAGATCTTCGACATCGACCGCACCTCGGACGGTCCAAAATCCTTTAAGGTCAGAGTTACCGACGAGGCACTGAAAGCGCTCACGGGCGGCATAGTCCGCGGAATGTCCGGCTCCCCTATCATACAAGACGGCAAGCTCGTCGGTGCTGTCACTCACGTTATGGTCGCAAATCCCACCGAGGGGTATGGGATATTCATCGAAAATATGCTAAACGCGGCACAGGGGCAGGTTCAGCCGAAGGCGGCGTAAACAAAAGGCAATATCACTCCATTCGGTTTGATATTGCCTTTTCTCATAGATTCTCATATTGCATTGGCGAAACGCCGACTCGTTTGGAAAATTCTCTTGAGAAATGACAGGGCTCTGTGTATCCACATAGAATTCCAACCTCCCCAACAGAAAAATCTTTTGATGATAATAACGTTTTCGCATATTCTATTCGCTTTTGTATAATATATTCCTTGGGAGAAATGCCGAAGGTGTTCAAAAACAAGCGCCTGAAATAAACTTCGCTGATTCCGCACATGGCGGCAAGCTCGCAAACTGTAAGATCATTTTGAGTAAAAGCTCGCTCCATCTCTTCAACGGCAGGAGCGATCAAGGATACCTGCGTTTTAGATATGTACTGCCTTTTTTGCTCCTTTTGCATTTGATAGATGCCGTCATACAGCGCGCGCATGGAGAGAAGGCGGGCGTGCTCGTTCTTGCTTTTCCACGCATCACATGCTGCCTTGAAATTATGAAGCAAAGCTTCTGTGTTACGAAAGGAAACCGAAAAGGGCTTGTCGAGGATTTTCGAGTCAAAATTGATGGCGTAGCATCCACCGATCGTGTACTGTTCAACGCGATAAGACGAGCCCTTTGGCAAGTAAAAAAGAGTGTTTTGAACAGTATGCAGAATACGCCCATCATCAAAAATATAATCCTTCACGCTGCTTGCGTCGTTCAAGACTAAACCGTGATACGGACGGTTATTGTGTATATGTTGGCCGCTATTAGGGGGAACGTATATTGCAAGGCTAATATCTGTAATGATTATGTTTTTCCACTGTTCGTTCATTGTCATCACCTCGATATCATTATAACATTTTGTTTCGATTTCGTCAAGTGTATTGATTGTATCATTTACAATATTGATAAAGCAAGATATACTGTAATCAATAACATTCAGAGGTGATCTCATGCAATACATCAATCAACAAAGTTATGAATACATCAAAAACAAATACCACGATACAGGAAAGCCTTTTGACCCTTACAAACGATTTATCCGTCACGACGAGATCTTTTCACCCGATAGCGGAATGGCACCCGAGGATATTATTGAGGGAATTACAGAAAACGATGCGATCTATGCGGAGCTTTCTCATCCCGTGAGAAAGGCACGTGCTCTTGAATATGTTTTGAAAAACACAAGAATTTCCTGTGATGGTAGGGATATATTCCCTGCGATCAATATGATCGACCGTCCTCTTAGCAAGACCATTATAAAAAAATGGCGAGATGAGGTATTTACCGAGACCATTCCGGACGTTGAGGCACGTCGAAGCCAATTGGAGCGTGACGGTATCGTTGCGATATCGCCCGATTACGATCACAGCGTTCCCGTATGGGATAGGCTGTTTACTCTGGGCTTCTCCGGTATTTTGGAAGAAAGCGAGAAAGCTCGTGCGAGCAAAAGCCGCACCGAAGAGGAGGATGCATTCTTCGAGGGTATCAAGATCACATATGAGGCAGTTCTCTCATTCATCGACCGCTTGAATGCTATGGCAACCGCTCCAAAAATGAAATCCGCCCTTGCAAGCATCCGTCGCGGCGCACCGCAGAGCTTCTATGAAGCCCTTCTGTTGTCCTACCTCTACTTTATGATCAGCGAGCATATCGACAATCTGCAAGTGCGTTCGCTTTCGGGCTTTGACACTTCTTTTTACAAATTGTATAAAAAAGATATCGAAAACGGTGTTCCCGAAGAAGAAATCAGAAGCGATCTCGCATACTATTTTTTACAGTTTACGGCAATAGGAAACTATTGGAATCAACCGGTATATCTCGGCGGTGAGAATGAGGACGGAAAAGCGGTAATAAACGAGCTGTCATATCTGTTTCTTGATACGTATGACGAAATGGGACTGTATAACCCCAAAATTCAGATAAAGGTTTCCGATTCCACGCCGAGGGGCATTTTACTTAAGGCACTTGATATGATACGTCGCGGAAGAAACAGTATTGTTTTCGTTTCCGATAAAACGATCAGACGCGCGATGGAGCGAGCAGGTGTTTCACCCGAGGATGCGCGACTCGCAAATATCACGGGCTGCTACGAGTATTCTTCGCAGGGCTCATACTGTAGCGGCATGAATTACGTAAATCTTATGAAGCCTCTTGAATATGCTTTACACCAAGGACACGATGGTGTTACGGGCGTTATGGCAGGGCTTGACTGTACTCCACCCTCGGGCTACGGCTCATTTGAGGAGCTGTACGAGGAGTATAAGCGCCAGCTTACGCGTATAATTGACGTAACCGTTGATACGGTAAACGGCTTTGAGAGCTACCTTTCGGTAATCAATCCCTTGTCGATGCTTTCGGCTACATTCCCGAGTTGTCTTGAAAAAGCTAAGGATGCGATCGGCGGAGGCGGATGCTATAATGGTAGCATTATGACTTTCGGCTTTCTCGGTGATATTACCGACTCACTTATGATGATCAAAAAATATGTTTACGAGAAAAAAGAACTGACACTTTCAGATCTTGTTTCGATTCTCGATAAAAATTTCGAAGGTGAAGAATTGTTCCGTCGAAAGCTTCTTGCTGACCGAGGAAAATGGGGAAATAATAAAGAACGCCCCGATGCGATAGCGGTTGATCTTGTGAATTTCATTGTCAAAAATCTCTGTGGCAGAGCCAATTCCCGCGACGGCAAATGGAACTGCGGCTTTCACGTGGCTCGCATGTCCTATACCCAAGGCAAGCTGACCGCATCCTCTGCAAACGGCAGACTTTATGGCGAGGAGCTATCCAAAAACATTTCGGCATCTATGGGACAAAACCGCGAGGGAGCAACAGCTGCAATTCTTTCGGCAACAAAGATTGACGCGACAGACTTTACCTGCGATGCCGCTCTCGATCTCGGTCTGCTGCCTTCGACGGTAAAAGGCGAGGACGGTCTTGAAGCAATGTATGGATTGCTGACGTCTTTCTGCAGACGCGGCGGTCACGCGCTTCATATCAACGTTTTTGACGCAGACACGCTCCGCGATGCGCAGGCTCATCCCGAAAAATATCAAGATCTTCAGATACGTGTCTGCGGCTGGAACGTGCTTTGGAACAATATCAATAAAGAAGAACAGGATGGCTTTATCCGCCAGGCGGAGGCACTTGTATGACCGCAGCCATATTTGAAATCAAGCGTTTTGCCGTGCACGACGGCGACGGAATCAGAACAACCGTGTTCTTCAAGGGGTGCCCTTTGCGTTGCGTGTGGTGCCATAACCCCGAGGGACTGACCGCTATACCGCAGACCGCCCACTACTCTCATAAATGCATCGGTTGCGGAGAGTGCAAAAAGGAAGGTTTTACGCCCGAGGATTGCCTTGGCGAAGCCACTGTTCTCTATGGAAAGGAAATGACGGTAGAGGAACTTTTGCCCATTCTTCTTGAGGACCGAGATTTTTATGAAACCTCGGGCGGCGGAGTTACGCTTTCGGGAGGTGAGTGCCTGATGCAAGCCGATTTCTGCGCCGAGCTTTTAAAAAAGTTGAAGGAAAACGAAATACACACCGCTGTGGACACCTGCGGTTTCGTATCGAAAGAAAGCTTAGACAAGGTCATTCCGTATACAGACGTATTTCTTTATGATATAAAAGCCTATGATGAGGAGGTTCATATTAAATGCACGGAAGTATCAAACAGAATCATACTTGAAAATCTTGCATATCTTGACTCGCTTAACAAAAAGATCGAGGTCCGCATCCCCTACGTTCCGGATTACAACGACGATCAAATCGAAAAGATTGCACATTTTCTCGCGCCGCTTCAAAGCATCACGAAAATACGCGTGCTTCCCTACCACAATTATGCCGGATCAAAATATAAAGCATTAGATATCGTGAACACACTGCCCGAAAAATTGCCCACGGACGAAGAAATAAAAATAGCGGTGGAAACAATAAAAAAACTCACAAATTTTGTTGTCCTTTCTTGACCACACTCGTGTCAGGCTCTCCTATCATACAGGACGGAAAGCTCATCGGTGCTGTCACGCACGTATTAGTAGCCAACCTGACGGAAGGTTATGGAATTTTTATTGAAAATATGCTGAGTGCAGCGCAAAATCAGGTACAGCCAAAGGCGACGTAAAAAAATAAAGGCAATATCATTTCCTCTCGGTTTGATATTGCCTTGTTTCTTATGCCTCGTTTTCTAATATCCACTCCAAAAGCTCTTGATATTTCATCTCTCCTGCCGCGACCGCAAGACCTACGCGTGCGACCTCGGCATTGGTGGGGCGGAGCTTGATACCATTGGTTTCAAGAAACGTGAGAAGAACGTACATTCCTATCCTTTTGTTTCCATCCACAAAGGCGTGATTGGAAATCAAAGAAAAACCGAGCCGTGCGCCCTTTTCTTGCTTGGTGGGATATAACTCTTTTCCGTCAAAGGTGGCAAACGCCGACTCGAGCGCGCTATTGAGAAGCGCAATATCACGTAAGCTCGGATCACCGCCCGTTTCCTCTGTAATGAGTCTGTGAAGAAGCAATACTTTTTCTTGCGAAAACTTAATCATATCAAATCCTCACTTTGCCAGCTCTTCAAAGGCGGGACGGTAGAGCTTCAAAATGCGCGCCGCCACAAAGTCGATCTTCTCGTCATCGGTCATTTCGATAGTGGTATCCTGTTCGATATCCACTAATTTGTACTTTGGTTTGTTGTTTTTGAAAATATAAAGCTCGCCGTGCTTGTCGGTCATCCTCGCCACGCGGGAAAAATTCTGATTTGCCTCGGAAATTGAAACGATTTGATTCGTATTCAAATTCATTATATACACCTCCTTTTGAGATTACAATATTATTATACACAAATTTTAGGATATTGTCAACCTAAAATTTAATATTTGTGTAGACGAACTGTAAAAGGTGTCGTCCTTTGCCCACCGCACTACTGTCAGGCAACCCGCATAATCAATTGCTTTCGCATCGAGAAGCTTTCTTATCAATTTAGCTTCCCTCTCGTCTTTTTTTCAAAACTTACGATGCACTTTCGACTTTATCACACAACAGTATTATCGCGCAGGCGCGAGGGCGGGTAGCCGTATTTTTTCTTAAAGGCGCGGGAAAAATATTTCTCATCCTCGAAGCCGCACGAGCGCGATATTTCCCTGACAGTGAGCTTTCCCTCTATGAGAAGCTCCAAAGCCTTATTCATACGGAGCTTTATGACGTACTGCTTCGGTGACATACCGAAATGCTTTAAGAAGAGGCGCTGGAGGCTTGACGGGCTGACGAAGCCGACGCCGCAAACCGCTTTGACGTTCAGATCAGGCTTACAGAAATTCGCCTCTATATATCTGACAGAGGCAAAAAAGGCGGTATTTTCTATCTTGTCATCGTTATACTCTGCTATTTTTCCGAGGATATTGAATATTGACGCCTTGGCGCGGTTGACGGAATGCCACGTTTGCCATTCTTCAAGCATCCTCAAAAACATAAGTGCGATCTCCGTTCTTGCCCGAAGGTCGAACATCTCTGTCTCGCAGTAGTTGCAAAAATGCAGATTTGCGACGATGCTCACGCTGTCAGAATAGTCCACCTCATACGGCGTGTCGGCAGGGATAAAAATAACGTCACCCGGATTCGTCGTGAAAATTTTATTTCCTATTTTGAAAGTTCCCACGCCGCGCTCACGAAAAGAGAGTGCCGCATAGGGGCGTGATTTCACCTTAAAGGTACCGTTTTCGTGAAAAAATCGGTCCACAGTCAAAATCCCGAGCGAAAGATCGTCAAAATTGTATATCATATTTCTATCACCTTTCTTCTTCGTATTTTTATTATATCACACCGTGACCGAAAAGTCCACCTTTTTGATTAAAAAAACAGTTTTACCAAGCTATACTCACGTGCTATACTTTAATGGAAGTATATTATCCCACAAGAAGAAAGGAAACAACTGATGAACGCAAATTTAACAGCAAAGGTAAAGGCGTGCGCTCTCAATTTCGGTGCTGACCTCGTGGGCGTAGCGCCCATATCAAGATTCAAGGGCGCGCCGATAATGATGAGCCCACAGGGCATTTTGCCGACGGCGAAAAACGTCATCGTGTGCGCGGTGCACCACCTTGACGAGGCTATTGAGCTCGGTGGCGAGGAGCATCCTCAGATCATAGGTCCCTACTCCATCCAATACGTTATGAACCTGAAGCTTGACTATATCGCGTTCCGCGTTGCGCGATTTCTTGACAGGCTCGGCTACGACGCCGTACCGATAGCAGCGTCAAACATTTGGAGATACCGCCCGTTTGGCGGTATGAGCGCAACCTTCGCGCCCGATATGTCGCACATCTACGCGGCAACCTGCGCGGGGCTCGGTCAGCTCGGCTGGCACGGTCTTACGATGTCACCCGAGTACGGCCCGAGAAACAGATTTATCTCGGTCATCACCGACGCACCCCTCGTTCCAACGCCGCTCTTTGACGAAACGAAGCTTTGCGATATGTGCGGCGAGTGCATAAAGCACTGCCCCGTCGACGCATACAGAAAAGAGTGTGACGGCGTTAAGACAATCGAGGTCGAGGGAAAGGTCTTTAAATTTGCCAACAAGAACCTTTGGCGCTGTGCTTGGGCTGAACACTTTGATCTCGACCTTGACCTTGAGATACCCGACATCGTTAACGAAGAGGTCATTCTGAAAACGGTGGACGAGCACGGTATGAGAGGCGGCGAGATGGGATGTTGCGTGAAATACTGTCTTCCGAAGCATCTCCGAAGCGACGGCGGTGAGCACACCCACTCTCCGATGAGAAGAAAGCACTGTGTGGCAGACCCCGAGCTTCCCGTGCACAGAAGGCTTTACGACGACGTAGTTAATTACATATCGCGCTACGCGGTGGACAACGTGGTCTTCCTTGACGAAAAAACGGCAGACGCCCTCGGCGCGAAGAAGGCTTACGAGTACGCGCGCGGTGCGGTGGTCATCACCCTCTCCTGCAAGCGCTCGACGAATGCCAAGGGCGACAAAATAAACGCAAGGAACGGCTACGGAAACGAGAGCTTCGGAACGATAAGCGCAGAGGAAACGGCTCTTGCGCACTTCTCAGGCTTTGCGCGTCTTGATGCCGCGAGAATTATGGACGACTACGGTTACAGGACCTTGAACAGCCCCGAGGTCGACGAGGCGGCGTACCTCAGTGCCGCGGGAATTGAGAAGCGTGATGACGAGATAAGCGTCACGGAGATACTGCTCGTAAACGCCCCGTTTTCAAATAATGCGTACTACGGTCTTAACGAACCTATGGATAACGTGAGACGCGCTATGACGGAAAATCTTTGCCGCATTATGGAGGACGAGGGCAGCGACATTTACGCGATCGTACCCGCAGAGAGGATGGACGCTCTTTCGGACAAGCTCATCCCGATAAAGGAGGGCGAGGCTATAATCGATATGGCGTCGAAAACGCCGCGATTCCATATATTTGAGCCCGACGTTAAGAGCTATACGAGAAAAATATACAAAACGCCTGACCATCTTGAGGGCGCAAGGAACGTCATCGTGATGGGAATAAGCTATCCCGAGATCGTTCAGAAAATGACTATAAAGCCTCCGGCGTTTGCCGTCGGACCGTATATGTACTTAAAATACGAAACCACCTTTGAGCTTGCGTACTCCTCGTTTAAGGTAATTAAGTACCTTGAGGGCAAGGGCTACCGCGCCGTTGCGACCTATAATCTCACGGGTATCGGCGGCGATATGGGAACGCCGAGAGGCGCCCTTCCCGACGCGTTCTGCAATCAGCTTGAAGCGGTCGAGGCAGGGCTTGGACAGCTCACCGTTAACGGTATGTGCTACACGGAGGAGCACGGCTTCAGCCAGGACTTCATAGCCATCGTTACGGACGCTCCTCTTAACGAGACGGTGAAGGCGAAAGGCGCCGTTAAAGAAATAAGCTGCGACGGCTGTGAGAAGTGCGTAAACGCTTGCCCGGCAAAGGCGCTTAAAGCCGAGAACACCGTCCGCATCGAGCTCTCGGGAAAAAGCTATAAATGGATACCGACGGACGGTATGGCGTGCGATTGGTCGAAAAAGTACGCACTCTGTGCAGAGGAAGGACACAAGTACACAGGCTCGGACACGAGCATCGATCCTCCCGAGGTCATAACCGAAGAAAATCTCGCGGATGCGATGAAGAGGGCTGACAGAATCCTCTCATACCGTCCGACGACGGTACACCGCTGCGTTATCGAATGTCCTCTCGTAAATAGGTAAAAAAGCGAGAAAACAAAAAAAGAAATGACAATATCTCAACACGGGGTCGGGGTATTGTCATTTTTTATGTTTTTATTTACTTTAAAGCATCCATTACAAAATCAAAATATTCGTCCGTATCGGTAAAGGTATGTCCGCCCTCGTGAAGATTGAATTTAAAGTTTTCGCCCGCGCCGAATGCCGCAAAATACTTTCTCACGCGCTCCACCTCGGGAAGTGCCGTTTTGTAATCAAAAACGGGGTCAGCCTTGCCTATTTCCACAACAAGCTTTCTCGGTGCGCAAAGCGCCGCCACCTCAGCATCGTGAAAACGGTTTGCCGAGTTAAAATAACTCCAATCGTTCCGCGGATATGCGTTCCTGTCATTGAACGCGCCGACGGCGTACCCCACCTTTATTCTCGTGTCCGCCGCCATAGTGTGAAGCGTGAAATATCCGCCGTAAGAAAGACCCGCCATACCTATCTTCTCTTCATCTATCCCGTCGAGAGTTACCGCGTAATCTATACATCTTATAATTGCGTTTATCTCAAAACCCGTAATGGTCATACCGAAACGCTTGAACTCGTTATCCAACTTATCTCTGTTAAAGTCTATCGGGTGCTCTCTGCAAGTCTCTGCACCTTTTCTTGCCCAAAGGAGAGTCTGCGGCAAGATAACCGCGCACTCTCGCTCACATATACGTCTTACCGCCTTGTTATAGTTGTTCTTGCCGTAGAAATCCGATGCAAGCTCCGGTGTGCCTCCGCCTCCGTGTTGAAAAACGATGAGCGGAACCTTTCTCTTTTGAGTTTTCGGCATAAGGAGCATTGCGTAGAAAGGAACGTCCCCCTCCACAAAGACGGTCATTCTGTAAATATGGGAAAAATCATCCTCTCCAACCTTTTCCCTCTCGACCCTCGGAGCATCGGAAAATCTATGTATACCGAGCATATTCAAATACTCGTTTCGCCTGTCCTCCTGTCGCTCTAAAAGAATATCGGGATCCATAAAAGCATCTCTTTCTTTTTGAGACTCTTCTTTTTTCCTTTTCAGGTAAGACTCTATCCCCTCAACGTACGCCCTTCTGTAAGGATCCGCCACACTCGGCTCATCCGACCAAACTTGCTTGTTTTTGTATTCCATATCTTCTCCTTAATTGCTAAACTATACGATCTGTTTTCGCGTATTTATCAAATTTGATTATTCATATACTTGATTTTATCATATATAAATGGTATAATAAATGTAAAAATCAATTATAAATTTGTCAAAAATAAAGATTTTTAAATTGGAGATCAAAAATGCTTTTTTCCGAAATTCACCCATTCGTAAGATACGTATATTTTCTTCACATATATCCTACCGACGTTTACGCAGCGAAACGTCCGCTTGATAACCGCCTCTTTTTTATGTACTCGGGCACGTCGGAAATTTCAGTCGAGGACAAGACGTACACTCTGAGCGACGGTGACGCCTTAATTATCCCGTCGGGTTTCAAATATCGCTTGATGTCTCCGAATAAGAAAGCAACGTGTATCGGTGTAAATTTCGATTACACAAAGAACAACGCAAGCAAATCAAAGCCCATAGGTCCAATAGATGCGAAGAGCTTTATTCCCTCGATGCAGCTTGAGGTCGTAAATTTCAGCGACCTCTATGAGTTTAATTCGGAGGTTTTTATAAAAAACGCGAATTCCGTTACGCAAAAATTCCTTGACCTTGAGTCGGAATACTCGTGCCGTCTTTTACACTCGGATCTTACTACGTCCTGTATTCTGACGGAAATTTTGACCGCTTTTCTCAGAATGCTGCGCGAAAAGGACAAAAACGACGAAACGTTTATAAGGATCTTACTCGATTACGTAAAAAAGAATATGTCGAAACCGTTATCTAACGCCGACGTCGCCGCCGCTTTCAATATGCATCCAAATTACGTCAGCTCACTCGTTAAAAACTACACCGGTATGCCTCTTCACAAATATTTGCTCCATCTTCGAATACAGCGTGCTCTCGATCTTCTGGGTCACGACGTGGCAACCGTCAGCGAGATTGCGGAAAGGTGCGGCTTCGTCGATATTTATCACTTTTCAAAAGCATTCAAGAAGATCGTAGGCGTCTGCCCCTCTAAATATAAATAAGTTATTTTATATTTCTTTTTCGTTCGTTTTGCGTCTGATTATTTTTTATTCATCCGCCTGTACGCCATCGGGGTCACACCCGTGCTTGATTTAAAGACGCCCGAGAAATAATTCGAATCGGAAAATCCGACGGAAAGAGCGATCTCCGTCACGGAAAGCCCCGAATAGGAAAGAAGCGTTTTCGCATCCTCTATCCTTATATCTGTCAGGTATTCTCTGAAGGATTTGCCCGTGCGCTTTTTGAAAAGATGGCTGATGCTTGAGCGGCTGCACGAAAATTCCAGGCAGACGTCGTCAAGGGTTATATTCCTCGTGTGATTCTTCTTTACGTATCTCTCTACGCGCCCAACGAGCTCGTCGGACGCGTCGGCGTCCCCCTCGGACTTTATATAAGCGAGCTCAAGCATATCGGAAAGCGGAAGCACAAGGGCGTCTATCTCCTCCTTCGGGGGCATTTTTTCGTTTAAGGAAGCATACGCCAAAGAGAGCTCCCCTTTGGGAATGCCGAAGCGCTCCGACGTTTTTTTAATATAAGAATCGGCGTTTTCGGTCTTATAGGCGCTCACGCTTATAAATCCGCACACGTCGCCTTTTTTTATTATTGGATAAACGTATTCCCTGACCCCTGCGTAGCACGTGCCGACGAAGGAGCCGCCGCGGCACTTTTCTCTTATTTTACACTGCTTTTCAATGCAGTGCGCCTGAGCCTCGGGAAAGGTCTTGACGTAAACGCAATAGGAGTTATCGTGAATATTGAACGTCATAAGCTCGCTTGGGATTATGAGCTTTTCAGCGCCGTGCGGATGGAGGGTTACCGAAAGTCCGCATTTGTTTTTCAAGTAAAGAATATAGTTTTTTATATGTGTAACGTCGTACAATGTTTTTTCTCCTTTTTTGCACGAAATTTAAGTTTTATACGCATTTTACGGGAGCAAGTCCCGCTATTATGTGCTATTATTATTGTAACACGGGAAAGGAGAAATTGCAATATGAAATTTGAAATCGACATAAATACCGAGAAGTGCTACGACGTCATAGTGGTCGGAGCGGGGCCTGCGGGCGTCACAGCCGCTACGGTTGCCGCAAGGTGCGGCGCGAGGGTTCTTTTAATAGAGGCGCTCGGAAGGGTCGGAGGCATTTCGACCTCGGGTATGATGAGCCACTTTACGGGTAGATGCGACAGCGCCGTATATCACGAGATCCTAAAACGCGCGGCGGACAAAAACAGTTTTGAAAGAGGCGAGATAACCACTCGCATAGATCCCGAGATGCTGACGCTTACTTATCTTGAGATGCTCTCCGAGGCGGGTGTCGAAATACTGCTTTACACAAGCGTCACGGACGTCGTTTCAGACGGTAAAAAAGTAAAAGGCGTAATATGCCATAACAAGAGCGGCTTTTCTCTTATGCGCTCGAAGGTAATAATCGACGCAAGCGGCGACGGCGACGTCGCGTATATGAGCGGCGCCGAATACGTAAAGGGGCGTGAGTCGGACGGACTGATGCAGCCTGCCACGCTTATGTTTAAGATAGGCGGAGTTGATATGGAAAGGGCGGTATTCCCACCCTCGTTTGAAACGACGGTGGATACCGAAAAGGGCGAGCTTCAAGCACTTGCAAGGGAAAAGCTCCCCCACCCGACAGGACACGTGCTTCTCTATAAATCAACGATACCGGGCATCGTCACCTGCAATATGACGAACGTAACGGGCATAGACGGCACGAACGCCGAAGATATGACGCGCGCGGAGATAGAATGCAGAAGCCAGATACCCGTAATAGTAAACTTCCTCCGCGAATACGCTCCCGGGTATGAAAACGCTTACGTCATAGGCACGGCGTCTCTGATCGGCATACGCGAAACGAGGCATTTTAAAGGTGTTAAAACTCTGACCGAGGACGATATATCAAGCGCCCGTCAGCACCCCGACGCCGTAGTATTCGGTGCCCATTTCAACTTCGACGTGCATAATATCACGGGTGCGGGCCTTGACAAAACGGGCGTTCAGCACAAGTTTGCGCAAAAAGACGGCTACACTATCCCCTACGGCTGTCTTGTTCCAAAAGAAACGGA
This sequence comes from Clostridia bacterium, assembly GCA_017532425.1. GTDB lineage: Bacteria > Bacillota > Clostridia > Oscillospirales > CAG-272 > SIG672. The sequence goes on from JAFXJH010000082.1 coordinate 21,341, forward strand.
CGGACTCTTGCTTGCGGGCAGATGCATCTCGGGCACTCATATGGCGCACTCGAATTTCAGAGCTATGCCCATCTGCATAGGCATAGGAGAGGCGGCGGGCGCCGCTGCGGCAATAGCGGCTCGCTCCGATAAAGAGCCGCGCGAGGTGGAGCCCGAAGAAATAGTGAAACTCATACGATAAAAGAAAAAACACGGCTCTTTTTCACCGAGCCGTGTTAAATTATTTTGAGGAAACATACTTTTTCGCAAATTCCGAGGGTGACATACCGACGTGGGAGCTGAACTGACGTGAAAAGAAGTAAATATCGGAAAAGCCCGACATTTGCGCAACTTTTGTGACGGAATATATTCCCGATCGAAGGAGATCCTCGGCATAATTTAAGCGCATTCTTATAATATACTGCTTAGGCGGTACGCCGTATCTTTCGTTAAAGAGCCTTTTAAGATAAGCCTCGCTTATTCCGCACGCCATCGCAAGTTCGTGTATCGTGATATTCCTGTCTAAAAACCGCTCAGATATCATATAGATTGCGGGTTTTATTTTTTCAAAATGGCTTTTAGCGCCAAACGAGCTTCGCTCAAGCTCTGCAAATATCTTGTAAAGCAGAGATATGCACTCAAATCTGTACCCCGCATCCTTACTCACCCAAACCGAAAATATTCTCTTAAAAAGCGGCGCAAGCTTCTCTTTATCCTTGGCGGAAATTACAAACGGCACCTCCGACACGGTGCGGTCTGCATCAAAGCAAATATCTATGCATTCTCCGCGCGTCTTTCGCACTACGTCATACCGAGAAAAATCTCCCTTTGGCAAAAATCTTACCGTATCCCTCTCGGTAAACAGCTCGTGTTCACCGAAAAAGACCGTTGCATCACCGAAGAAATGGTAGATCAGCTCGTTTGTCGAGAGCTTTCCCGTGAATGAAGTTACCATCTCTTTATACTCCTCCTTGCCGACAAGGACTATTCTTTTTATATCGGTTATTATAAAATCGTTTTTCATTCTTTACACCTCTTTTATTTAATTTTAGCATACATCGCCGCATTTTTCAATATATTCAGTAAATTTAAGTAGCGATTTGTGCAAATATAGCGGATGTGCTATTTACACGTTGGCGCACGTTGAAGTATACTAAAATAAAAAGCGATATGGAGGTATATTCCAATGACCGAAAGAATACGAATGCTGACGGAGCTTACGTTAAGAGGCGAGATGTACGTCAAACCTGTAAAAACCGAGTTTGACCGCGCGGATCTTTTTCTCCCGCGAGAGCAGATGGAATCAAAAAGGCTCTGTGAATATATATTAAATCAAGAGCCAAAGCTCACGCCCCACTCTCTTATGACGGGATTTTTCAACTTTGACGGCAGCGTTGTAGGCGATGCCTTTCGCCGTGGCGGACACAAAGCAACACAGGAAGCATTTAAGCTTTTTTACTTAAAGCCCATCGATAATCTTTCCACTATGGAATGGCAGCACGCCACCGCAGACTATACCAAGGTACTGAACAAGGGTATCCGTGGGATTATCTACGATATTGAAGAATCATTAACATGTCATAATGAGCCCGAGCAAGTGGAATTTTTGCTCGCCTTGAAGCGCGTGGCGAACGCCCTGATCGAATGGGCGCACAAATGCTCCGAACGCGCGCTGACATTATCTTTGACCACTCAAAACGAAGAATACAGAAACAATCTCAAAAAGCTTTCCGAGGCACTTCTCCGTGTTCCCGAAAACGCCCCTGAAACATTTTACGAGGCGGTTCTTTGCATCTATGTTTGCTTTTCTGCCGATCCGGACAGCGTTGGAACTCTTGATAGATATCTCTATCCGTTTTATAAAAAGGATATCGGTAATGGAACTTTGACCAAAGACGAAGCCGCTGAATACTTACAGGAGCTTTTTCTCATGCTTCAGGCGGCGACACCTATCAGCACCGATCGCTTTACCCGCGGTGGCGAGTCGCATTTCTGTATCGGCGGGTATCTGCCAAGCGGTGAGGACGGCTTTAACGAGCTTTCCCGTCTGATCGTTGAGAGTATGATTGAATTGCCTACATACATTCCACAGCTCACTCTGCGTTGGACGAAAAAAACGCCCCGTGAAGTATTTCGATTTATGTTAGATTGCGAAAGAAAAGATCCCCACAAGCGCATCGCATTCCAAAACGATGAGAAGCGCATCAAATGTTATACCGAAATATGCGATATTCCTTTTGAAAAGGCTGTAAGCTACACTACCGTTGGATGCAACGAGCCGGCTTTCCTTGGAGCGATTACCGGAAGCAACTCAAAAATCAACTTTCTTCGCTCTATGGAAACCGTCTTTCATAAAAAATCAAAATTGATTGAAAATAACGCAAGCTTTGACGACTTTTTTGACATATTCAAAAAAGAACTTTTCTCCGATCTTAAGCGTGCTTACGAA
>JAFXJH010000083.1 GCA_017532425.1 Clostridia bacterium
CTATTATACTATAAAATCAGTTGTTTGTCAAAAGATGCATCGCCTGCGGCGATAAGATGTTTTTTGCTTCGCGCAAAATGATGTTGATCCACTTAGTTTCGCAATGGAGCGATGATTGCCTCAATGTGCCGTCAGGCACGCATCATTAGGCGTAGCCGTCATCATTGGCGAAGCCAACATCATTTGCCGAAGGCAAACATCATTCAAAAAAGGAACTTTTGTCTGGTAGACAAAAGTTCCTTTTTTGTTGGCGGAGAAGGAGAGATTTGAACTCTCGCGCCGGTAAACCCGACCTACACCCTTAGCAGGGGCGCCTCTTCGGCCTCTTGAGTACTTCTCCATCCGATTCTCATTTTTTTATTCTTTTTATGAGATATAACACGGCGTTTTGGTCGCCGTGTTATATTATACCCCATTTTTTCCCGTTTGTCAATATCTTTTTTACTTATTTTTTGATGATTATTCGCGAGATCCAAACGGCGTTGCCGTTTATCCCCGCCCGCTTGTCATCCTCGAGCGAGCATTCAGACGAGATTCTTCACTACGTTCGAGAATGACGCGTCTGAGTGCGACGCGAAGGATCTCGGGCGGCGTTTTAATACGTCGGACTATCCAGATACCATTCGCCGTCCTGCATTATAAAAGTAAGTCTTACGCTCACGATCTGATCAGGCGCGCTTTCAAGATATGTATCCATAGTTACGTTTACCGTGTTTTTATTGCTCGGACGCACCATCTCTGCCGTATCGTACTTGAAAATACGCTTCTCGCTTGACACCTTTTCATAGTCGTTAGACTTCATAAGCACCGTGCCAAGCTCTGTATCGTCATACTCCGTATATCTCGCGTTAAGGCTATCAAGCTCTACTCCCTCAGGCGACACCGCGCCGATGAAAAGCGTCTCGTAAACGACGTCCTCAAGATATGCCTTGGAATAAACGCTCTCGGCAAGCTCCTTTATCTGCGCGATAGAGCTTATCTCGCTATCGAACTTAACGTAATCGTAGCCCGCCGGACTGCTCTCGGTATAATAAAAATCGTATTCCTTTTCGGTATATTCTATCGAGTAATAATACTTTCCGTCCGAGCCGACGAATACGGGCTCATCGCCCTCTCTTTCGTCCTCTGTAACCAGCAGATAAGCATAATCCGCCTTATAATCGGTCGAGCCTCGGTAAGCTATGATGCTGCCAAGCTCCTCATCCTCAAGCTCGTAATAATAATAGTTTTTTTCATTTCCGCGATAAAGCGTTATTCTCGGCTCATAAACTCTCTCGTAAGTTTCAAGTCCGTCCCCGAAAATTATTTCATTGACCTCATACGATTCCTCGATAAGATATATGATCCTATCCTCGATCTCCTCATATTCGGGTGCTGAGCAGGACGTAAGTACTCCCGCCAGCATCAATATCGCAAGCGTTAAGCTGATTATTTTTTCATAATACTCCGTGTTTTTTATAAAAATATGTGCGCGTCCCGACAAGCATACGATTTATCTATAATCGCCGTAGGGGAGGATATTATCCTCCCGCTACGTTTTTAATTATTCCTCTGTTGTCTCTGCCGCTTCGACCGTTTCTACCGTCTGGTCAGCTTCCTCGGGCTCTTCTTCCTCTTTTGCGACCTTTGTGAAGTTCACGAGAGTCTGTCCCTCGGCAAGTCTCATAACTATTACGCCGCCCGCACTTCTCGAATAGGTCGGGATTCCGTCAACGGGAGTACGGATTATCGTTCCCGAATCGGTTATCATCATAAGGTCATCGTCGTCGCAAACGGTTGCTATCGAGCAGAGCTTGCCTGTCTTTTCGGTGAGATTATGACATACAACGCCGAATCCGCCGCGGTTCTTCATCTCTCTGAAGTCGTCAAACTCGGTTCTCTTTCCGTAACCGTTCTGCGTTACGGTTACAAGCTGCTTGCCTTCCTCAACAACGGCAACACCCGTAACTCTGTCTCCGTCACGCAGGCTGATTCCGCGAACGCCTCGAGCCGTTCTTCCCATAGGACGAACGTTTGCCTCGGAGAACTTGACTGCCGCGCCGTTCTCGGTCGCGATAATAACGCTCTTTTCTCCGTCGGTGTGCATAACGAACAGAAGCTCGTCGCCTTCGTCGAGATTCAATGCGCGCTTACCGCCCTTACGCTGATACTCATATTCCTTAAGCAGAGTCTTCTTAATAACTCCGTTTCTCGTTACCATCGTCAGATATCCACCCTCACCAAAATCCGCGATACTGATAACCGAGGTTATCTTTTCATCGGGCTCGGTCTCAATAATATTTACGATATTAGTTCCTTTTGCGGTTCTCGACGCCTCGGGGATCTGATAAGCCTTCTTCACGAATATCTTACCCTTATTGGTAAACATAAGCAGATAAGAATGGCTATGCAGCGCGATAACGTTTTCGATAAAGTCCTCTTCCTTGGTGGTCATACCGATGATTCCCTTACCGCCGCGGCGCTGTGCCGAATAGGTATCGGCAGGTATTCTCTTGATATATCCCGCGTGAGTTATCGTAATAACGCAGTTATGCTTTTCAATAAGATCCTCAAGCTCGATATCGTCAGTCGCCTCGATTATCTCGGTACGGCGAGCATCCGAATACTTTCTCTTGATCTCGGTCATCTCTTCCCTGATTATCTCAACGATCTTCTGAGGATCGGCAAGTATACCCTCAAGCTCAAGAATGATGCCGTGAAGGCGCGCGAGCTCTTCCTCTATCTTATCTCTTTCCATACCCGTGAGCTTACCGAGAGTCATCTCAACTATCGCCTGAGCCTGAGCGTCGGAGAGCTGTCTGACGTTTCCGAGGGCGCTCTCGTATCCGTCCTTATAGCTTACGGTAAAGAACTCAGCCATAAGTCTTTCCTTTGCCTCGGGGATAGAGCGCGAGGTCTTCATTATCTCGATTATTCTGTCGATATTATCTATCGCGATATGATATCCCTCGAATATATGCGCTCTGTTCTTTGCTTTTTCAAGATCGAACTGAACTCTGCGATATATTACCGATTTCTGATGCGCGATATAGTGGTCGAGTATCTGCGGAAGCGAGAGGACCTTAGGCTCGTTGTTGACGAGTGCGAGCATATTGATAGCGCAGGTGTCCTCAAGCTGAGAATATTTATAAAGCTGATTAAGTATTACCTGACCGTTGGCGTCGCGTCTGTATTCAACCACGATCCTCATACCGTCTCTGCCAGACTCGTCGCGAAGCTCGGTGATCCCCTCTATTCTCTTATCCTTAACAAGTCCCGCGATAGCCTCGCAGAGCAGGCTCTTATTTACGCCGTAAGGGATCTCGGTGATAATAATTCTTCTCTTATCCTCCTCGACCTCTGCCTTTGCTCTTACCATTACTCGTCCGCGTCCCGTGGTATAAGCCTGAATGATTCCGTTTACGCCGTAGATCGTAGCGCTTGTCGGAAAATCGGGGCCGTGAACGTACTGCATAAGGTCAGCAACGGTGCTCTCGGGGTTATCCATTCTGTAAATTGTCGCGTCTATTACCTCTCCGAGATTATGGGGCGGGATATTGGTAGCCATACCTACGGCAATACCCACTGCTCCGTTTACGAGCAGGTTCGGAAATCTTGAGGGAAGGACCTTAGGCTCACGCAGACGGTTATCGAAGTTTGGAACGAAGTCAACTACCTCTTTCTCCAGATCCTTCATAAGCTCGTCCGAGATCTTCGACATTCTCGCCTCGGTATAACGGTAAGCCGCAGCTCCGTCTCCGTCGACAGAGCCGAAGTTTCCGTGTCCCTGAACGAGCGGATAGCGATAGGAGAAATCCTGAGCCATTCTTACCATAGTTCCGTAAACGGCGCTGTCTCCGTGCGGATGGTAGCGTCCGAGAACGTTACCTACGGTGGTAGCAGACTTACGGAAGGGCTTATCGTAAGTGAGATGGTCCTCGTACATTGCGTACATTATTCTTCTCTGTCCGGGCTTCATTCCGTCTCTTACGTCGGGAAGCGCGCGGGCAGCGATTACAGACATTGAGTATTCGATAAAGGACTTTTTAACCTCCTTTTCCATACCCACTTCAACTATTTTTTGGTCTTTAAATTCCAAGTTTTCGTTTTCCAATTTTTTGTCCAACCTTTCAAAAATAAAACTCGCGTTTTCATCGAAATTTAATTAAAAATAAAAACTTTTTAGTTTTACACAATTCGACAAATCTCGATTTCAAGCCACTCCGTCGACCTTTTTCGCAGAGTTTTTCACATACTTTTCCACAACCTGTGGAAAACCTTTATTTAATAACTTTTTTCTGTGGAAAACATTTTCCACAGGGGGCATATACACATTATTTTTCCGCGTGTCATCTTGAGCGAAGCGTAACAAAGTGAAGCGAAGTCGAAACCCGAAGGGCGCTCGCTTATGCGAGCGGATCTACGCGGAAAGACAATAAAAAAGTAACATTTGCGTTTTAAAAGCTCGCCGTTATTCATTATAGATCCCTGCGTCGCGCTGCTCCTTGGTTTTGCTCGTTCACTTATGTTCACCTCGCAAAACTTCGACGCGCTTCGCTTGCTCAGGATGACACAAGACGTAATTTTTTTACTGTTAAATATCCAAATTCTCGGCGAACTTTGCGTTCTGCTCGATAAATTCCTTTCTCGGCTCGACCTTATCGCCCATAAGCAGAGCAAACATCTGGTCGCACGCGAGCGCGTCCTCGGCGGTAACTTTCAGCAGAGTTCTCTTTTCGGGATCCATAGTAGTCTCCCAAAGCTGCTCGGCATCCATTTCTCCAAGACCCTTATATCTGTCGGCTTCAACGTTAGTCGTGCCAAGCTCCTTGATATAATCATCTCTCTCTGCATCCGAGAATGCATAATACTCGGGTCCCTTGCCGCTTCTCTTATAAACTCTGTAAAGCGGCGGCTGTGCGAGATATATATGACCGTCGTCGATAAGCTGACGCATATGTCTGAAGAAGAAGGTCAGAAGCAATATTCTGATATGCGATCCGTCGACGTCGGCATCGGCCATTATGATTATCTTTCCGTAACGGAGCTTTGTGATGTCGAAATCCTCTCCGATTCCGCAGCCGAGTGCCTGAATTATCGGTATCAGCGACGGGTTGGAGTATACCTTATCAAGTCGGCTCTTTTCAACGTTGAGGACCTTTCCTCGAAGCGGAAGTATTGCCTGGAACTTCGAGTTTCTTCCGCTCTTAGCGGAACCGCCTGCGGAGTCTCCCTCTACGAGATAGAGCTCAGTGAGCGCTACGTTCTTTTCCTGACAGTCTGCAAGCTTTCCGGGAAGAGATGAGCCCTCAAGCAATCCCTTACGTCTGGTAAGCTCTCTTGCCTTTCTTGCCGCCTCTCTTGCGCGGGATGCCGCAAGTGCCTTATCGAGTATCGCTCTTGCGACCGCGGGATTTTCCTCAAAATATTCGGAGAGCTTATTTGTTATCGTATTCTCGACCAGAACTCTTATATCCGAGTTACCGAGCTTTGCTTTAGTCTGGCTCTCAAACTGCGCGTTTTCAAGCTTTACGCTGATTATCGCGCATATTCCCTCACGGACGTCCTCACCCGAAAGATTCTTGTCGCTATCCTTAAGTATTCCGGCTTTTCTCGCGTAGTCGTTGAGTACCTTTGTAAGTCCGGACTTGAATCCCGTCTCGTGCGTACCGCCCTCGATGGTGTTCATATTGTTTGCGAAGGTCATTATCAGCTCGTTATAGCTATCGTTGTACTGAAGCGCTATCTCGGCGATGCTGCTGCCCTTCTCGGCTCTCATATATATTACGTCGGGATGGATAAGCGAGCAATGCTTGTTATCGTTAAGATAGGTTACGAAGCTTCTTATTCCGCCCTCGTAGTGATATTCGTTCTCTATCGGCTCCTCGCCTCTGTCATCGCGAAGAACTATTCTTATACCGCCGTTGAGGAATGCCTGCTCACGCATACGCGAGGCGAGTATCTCATAATCGAATACCGTCTCCTCAAAGATGGTCTTGTCGGGCATAAAGGTTACCTTTACTCCGTGAGGCTTCTCGGGACATTCACCCTCTTCCTTAAAGGCTCTTACCACCTTACCTCTTTCGAATCTTTCGGTAAATCTTTTTCCCTCGTATGAATCGTCAAGCTCAAGCCACTCTGAAAGAGCGTTTACGACAGATGCGCCGACGCCGTGAAGTCCGCCCGCTATCTTATATCCCTCGCCGCCGAATTTTCCGCCCGCGTGGAGTATTGTATATACTACCTCGGGAGTAGGAATTCCCTGCTTTGGGTGAATAGCTGACGGTATTCCTCGTCCGTTATCCTCGACCGTGATGCTGTTGTCGGGATTTATCGTTACCGTTATCTTATCGCAAAAGCCTGCGAGAGCCTCGTCTATCGAGTTGTCCACTATCTCGTAAACGAGATGGTGAAGTCCGCGAATAGAGGTGGTTCCGATATACATTCCCGGTCTTTTTCTTACCGCTTCAAGTCCTTCAAGCACCTGTATTTGATTTTCCGTATAGACCTGAGTTGTGTTGTTTTCCATTCTTTCCTTGCCTTCCTTTTATAATTCCAAAAACCTTATAGCTGTTCCTTATCTGTTGCTCCCGACTCTATTCTTCCCTGAAGCGTTGCAACCGAGAGTGCCGAGAAGCAGACCTTATCTACCCCGTATTCGCAATAGAGCACGAAGGATTTCGGGATCTCAAGTCCCGCCGATTCGACCTGCATAGCTCTCTGCTTTTTTCCGAGATATTTTCTTGTTACCGCCGATACCGTAGTGTTATCCATATCGAATATCCCGACTATATCGCGGATCCTTATATTTCTGTTATTTCCGACGTGTAAAAACATATCAAGCTCCGAAATTTTTTTATTATGAACGCAAACGTATCTTTAACCTTCTCCGGCGTGAGAAGGCTTTATTTGAATTTCATTCTTGCAAAATAAAAATCATATTACTCTGTATTCGCCGCCATCAACCGTGATTTTTCTCGCACCCACGGCGCTCTCGGCAAATTCGGTCTCGCAGGTTGTTATGATGACCTGCTTGTCCTTCATCTTGTTCATAATGTAATCACGCCTTATATCGTCAAGCTCGGAGAGCACGTCGTCAAAGAGAAACACGGGATTATCCCCGAACTCCTCTCGGCATATCTCACCCTCCGCAAGCTTCATAGCAAGAGCCAAGGAGCGCTGCTGCCCCTGAGACGCGTAGATTCTCGCGCTCTTGCCGTTGAGTCTTATATCTATATCGTCCTTATGAATACCCCAAAGCGTCGCGCCGTTTGCTATCTCACGGTCGTAATTTGAGGTCAGAAGCTCAAAATATCTCTCCTCTGTCCTTGCTCTGTCAAGATATTCTTCCTCGCTCTGCCCGGACGAGCCGTCGTAAACAGCAGAAGGAACCTCACTCTCCCCCGTCATCTGCTTAAAGCACTCGGCGATATATTTCTCTACTCTTTTTACAAATCTCGCTCTTATATCGGATATTATAGCCGCCTCGTGCGCGAGCTGTCTGCTCCAGAGCTCGATAGTCATATCGAATGCGTCTCTGTTCTTTATTGCGTCCTTGATAAGCGCGTTTCTCTGCTTTAAGATGTGTGTATATCTCTGAAGCGAGTGTATATAAGTGGGATATATCCTGCTTATCGCGATATCCATATATCCTCGGCGCTCCGACGGACCGTCCTTTATAAGAGACAGATGCTCGGGACAGAATATCACCGCGCGAAAGCTTCCCATAAGCTCGGAAAGGCGCTCGATCCTTATCCCATTCTTTTCCGCGAGCCTTTGCTTATCCTTAAATATCCTTATATCGATATTCTGATCTCTGCCGCTTGCCTCAAAATCAAGGCTGATGTGCGCCAGCTCCTCGCCGAATCTTATCATCTGCGCGCCCGTAGCTCCCCTGAAGCTCCGTCCCACAGAGGCGTAAAAAACCGCTTCAAGCAAATTTGTCTTTCCCTGGGCATTCTTACCCAAAAGAATGTTTACACCGTCTTCAAAGCAAACCTCGGCGCTCTGGATGTTGCGAAAGTCCGAGACCGTTATCCTTTTACAACGCATATCTGAAAATTATCAGCCTTCGTAATTTTCCTTCATTCTTACGGGAAGAAGCATAAATATCTCATCGCTCTTTTCCTCTGCGTCCTCGTCGTAGCAGGGCTCGATATTCATACTCGTCAAGGGCGTGGACATCTTAAGAGTTACAAGCTCTCCGTCGCAGGCTCTGACGCTATCCATAAGATATCTGTTGTTGAATGCTATTACTATATCCCTGTCCTCATGCTCGACCGCTACCTCATCATAGGTGCTGCCGATCGTGGACTCAGCCGAGATCTTGAGTATATCGCCCGCAACGTCAAGCTTAACGTAGGAGCGAACGCTTCCCGCGATCTTTTCCTCGGTTACAAGCGCTGCACGCTCAAGAGCGCTGATAAGCTCTCTCTTGTTAGCCTTTACCGAGATCTTGTGATTGTTTATGATTATTCTGTCGTAATCTATGTAAGCGCCGTCGATAAGTCTTGAGAAGAAGATCAGCTCGCCTATAAGGAATACGATATGCTTTCTGGTAACGAAGATCTGCGTGAGCGCCTCATCGTCATCGTCAAGCAGCTTTATAAGCTCGTTTACCGTCTTTATCGGTACTATAAAGCTGTACTCAAGGTGAGCGTTTCCGTTAGTGTTTCTGTTTACAAGCTCTACGTTCTTTTTGCATTTTGCAAGCTTGAAGCTATCGCAGGATACCATCATTACCGAATCATCCGTGATCTTAAAGAAGGTACCGTTGAGCACCGTTCTCTGATCGTTTACACCCATAGCAAAGGAGACCTTGCCGAGCATCTTTTTGAGCACCGACTGACCGACTATAAAGCTTCTGTCGCTGGAAAGCTCGGGGATAGAGGGGAAATCCTCGCCCATAAGAGCGCTCATTCTGTGAGAGGACTTTCCGCAGAAGATAGTAGCCGAAAGCTTATTGTCAACGGTAAGTGTTACCTCGTCCTCATTCATAACGCGAAGCGTCTGTATAAACTTCTGAGCGTTGATGATGAACTTTCCTTCCTCGACTACCTTTGCTTCAACTGTTATTCTTACTCCCTTTTCGAGATCGAAGGTGGTGAATACGCAGGTGTCGGGCATTTTTGCTTCTATAAGAATACCCTCAATAGTTGAAAGAGTTGACTTTCCCGATACCGCACACATAAGAGGTGTTATAGCGGTTATTATCTGTGTTCTGTTGAAAATTATTTTCATAACGTCTCCTTTTTTGTTTTTCGGGCTTTTCGCGCGCCGGCGCGCCCAAATAAAATAAGATAAATAATATTTTTAGCAGTAATAGTATTAGGGGCTGTGTAAACTGTGCAAAAGTGGCGTGCGCCTTTATTTTAAGAGCGTTCTCACGTTTTGCTTTTCTTGAAATATCCCAAAAAAATCGGTTAAAAGCGTGTGAAAAACTTTTCACCTTTCAGCGCCAATTTTTTTGAATTTTCGTCGGATCTTTTTATCCTCATATTCCGAACATTTTTTACTCACACCTTTCAAGAGCTTTTTAACAGTTTTTCAATGCCTGTGGAAAAGGTGTTAGGAAAATGTAGGAATTGTGTGAAAATGGCATTTGTGCTTGATTTTATATCTATCCTGTTTTTTGAAGTTTTTGAAGATTCTAAAGAAACTTTTTACAAAAAGTTTCTTTAGTGGGGTTTGGGGTGAAGCCCCAAAAATAAACAAATCAATTTGCCACTTCTTTTTTGAGCTCGTCGATCTCGACCTGAGCCAGAGCATCTGACGAAAGTCTCTTTTCTACCGTCTGGTAGGACGCGATCGCGGTAGTGTGGTCGCGCGAGAAGATCTTTCCGATGTCGGGATAGGACATCTCGGTGATCTCTTTAATAAGATATATCGCCATATGTCTTGCGTTTGCTATCTCACGGTTGCGCTTCTTTCCGAGCACGTCTTCCTTGGTAACGTTATATTTTTTAAATATCGCGGCAAATATCTTGTCCACCGTAACGCTTATCGGCTCAGCACCGCCAAGCAGCTCGTTGATACAGCTGCGCGCAAGCTCCATTGTGATCTCCTGACCCATAACGAAGCTCTTTGCGCTCAGCTTCTTTATAGCTCCCTCGATCTGTCGGATGTTGGAGCGAAGATTCTCTGCAAGGAAGGTAAGCACGTCATCGGGGATCACGATGCTTGCCTGCTCTGCTTTTTTCTTGAATATAGCTATTCTCAGCTCAAGATCCGGCGGCTGAATATCGGCTATAAGTCCCCACTCGAATCTCGTTCTGAGCCTTTCCTCAAGAGGCTGAATGTCCTTTGGCGGCTTATCCGAGGTGAGAATTATCTGCTTGTGATCCTCATAGAGCGCATCGAAGGTGTGGAAAAATTCTTCCTGAGTTGAGGTCTTGCCCGCGATGAACTGTATATCGTCGATCAGTAGGATATCGCAGTTTCTGAATTTGTTTCTGAAATTCTGCATATCGTGCCTTGAAAGACTTTCAACAAGCTGATTCGTAAGATCCTCACCCTTTATGTAAACCACCTTGGTATCAGGCTTTTTACGCTTTATTTCATTTACTACCGCGCTCATAAGGTGAGTTTTTCCAAGTCCGCTCGGTCCGTAAATAAAGAGAGGGTTGTAATCCTTTGCGGGAGTACGGGCAACTGCCGTGCAGGCCGCGTGAGCGTACTTATTTGAGCTTCCTACAATAAAGTTATCAAAGGTGTATTCGTGATTGTATCCCTCGTCGTATCTTCTCTCGCTCTCCTCAGCCGTGATGAATTCCTTTTCGCTCTCCTCGCTCTTTTCATCGCCTTGCGCACGCGACGTGCCGCGTATCTGCTCGATGATCTTTTTGGTATCGGTCGGTGTGCCGACGAATATGAGCTCTATTTCGGGCTCAAATCCCATAATGTTTACGAATCCCTCTTTTATTGCGGGAATGTATTTATCGTTTATGAGATTAAAGGTGAATTGCGAATCGGTCGAAAATTTTATTTTTTCGTCTTCGTAAGAAAGAATCTTGAGCCTTGAGAACCATAATTCAACGAAATTTTTTGTGTATTTGTCGTAAAGCGACTCCTTGACCAGAGTCCAGACATTTTCAAGCTCGTCAATATAAGACATATTCTTCTCCGTTCAAATAAATTCTGATAAAACCAATAATATAATATATATAATAATATACAGATATATTATATCATACACAAATCATTTTTGCAACAGTTTTTAATTTTTTATTCAAAAAAACAGGGATATTTTTTGGATATTTTAAATTTTAAAAAATCAAATCGTTGACTTTTTGATTTTTAGGGTATATAATTTATTATGAATAAGGAAAAACGGGAGAATAATATTCTCCCCCTACCGAAATATTGTCGAGATTATATTTGTCTAACGTAGGGGCGAACTGCGTTCGTCCCTACGATAAAAACACGATTATCCCTAATACAATAAAACCCATCGGCGCACAAACAAAAATAGCCTCCCTCTTGAGGGAGGTGGATTTCGCGAAGCGAAAGACGGAAGGAGTTAATATAACCCTGTGTAACTCAAACTCCTTCAGTCAGCTAACGCTGACAGCTCCCTCGGGGAGGGAGCCTAATTTAGATTTGCGCCAATACGGGAGCAAAGGCGCTCCCCTACTGAGAAATTGTCGAATTTATATTATCTGCCGTAGGGGCGTTCTTTGAACGCCCACGGGTCATCGACAATGTTCGCAAAACGAACTTGGCAAGCTTGACAAAAGCAAGCGTTAGGACGCACGGTCTTTACAAAAAAAAGAGGTGAAATATGAAAAAAATAAAATATGGAGTCAAGGGCATGAGCTGTGCGGCGTGCGTAGCTCACGTTGAGGCGTCGGCGGCAAAGATCTGCGGCTCGGAAAACGTTAACGTAAGCCTTTTGACAAACTCTATAACCGTAACGCTCGATGATTCTGCCGATGAATCAAAGACGTTCGGAGAGCTGAAAAAATCGCTGAAAATTGCGGGATACACGCTTACAGATTACGATCTGTCGGGCGAAAAAATACAAAAAGCAGAGCAAAAAAAGGCACTTGCAAGGCTGATAGCATCGTGTATTATAACGGTAGTGCTGATGTACGTCGCAATGGGCTCAATGATGGGACTTCCCGTGCCGAAGATCATTTCGGAAAATCATTTGTTTTCGGCAATTTTGCAGATGGTGCTGACAATTCCCGTAATAGCTCTGAATTTCAAGTTTTATAAAAACGGATTTTCGGCGCTCTTTCGTTTAGCTCCAAATATGGATTCACTTATAGCCATCGGATCTGCCTCGTCATTCCTTTACGGCGCGGCTATGATAGCTATGATGATAATTTACCCTCACAACGCCGCAAAGCACGCTCACGGGCTTTATTTTGAGTCTGCGGCTATGATACTTACACTCATCTCGCTCGGCAAGATGCTTGAGGGCAGAGCCAAGGCAAATGCCGCAAAGGCGGTCGGCGCCCTCGCGTCGCTTATGCCTGACGACGTTGTGTGCGAAAGGGACGGAGAGCTGATAGTAAAAGCACTTTCCGAGCTTGAGATCGGCGACGTTATGATCGTTAAAGAGGGTGAAACGGTAGCTGCCGACGGAATAGTTATCAGCGGCGGCGGATCGGTCGACGAATCTATGCTTAGCGGCGAAAGCATTCCCGTTGAAAAGACCGAGGGTAGCGAGGTCAGCGCCGCGTGTACGCTCACAAAGGGCTTTTTAAAGGTAAAAGCTACAAAGATAGGTAAGGATACCACTCTTTCAAAGATCATTTCTTTGCTTGAGGATGCCGCGGCATCAAAGGCGCCGATTGCAAGAATGGCGGATAAGGTCAGCAAGATATTCGTGCCTGTCGTAATCGCAATATCCTTGCTGACTCTCGTTATATGGCTGATAGCCGCGCGCGATATCGGCAGAGCGATAGATTGCGCAATTTCTGTCCTGGTAATTTCCTGCCCCTGCGCGCTTGGTCTCGCAACCCCGACAGCCGTTATGGTGGGCACGGGACGCGGAGCCTCAAGGGGTATTCTGATAAAGAGCGCCTTGGCGCTTGAAAATCTTCATTCGGTAAAATATTTCTGTATGGATAAGACGGGTACTATAACCGAGGGAAAGCCGTCGGTTACCGACGTTATCCGACTTTCAGAGGATATCTCCGAAAGTGAGATCCTGCGACTCGCGGCGTCTGTTGAGGCTATGTCCTCTCACCCGCTTGCAAGCGCGATATGCGCCGAGGCTCAGAAAAACAATATCGAAACGGTAATTGCCGATGACGTTGAGAATATCGTCGGTAAGGGTATCAGAGCAAATGTAAACAGCAAGATTTGTCTTGTTGGAAAGCCCTCGCTTTTCATTGAATACGGAATTGATCCCGATGCGTGCAACAATGCGGGTAAACAGATGGAAGCGCTTGAAAACGACGGAAAGACCGCTGTGTGCGTGGCGTACGACAAAGAGATCATCGGTATTATCGGTATATCCGACAAAATACGCGAGGATAGCAAGCAGGCTATCGCGGCGCTCCATAAAATGAATATTGAAACGGTAATGCTTACGGGCGACAACGAGGCTACGGCACGCGCGGTAGCGCGGGAGTGCGGTATCAAAAACGTCCATTCTGCCCTGCTGCCGCAGCATAAGGAAGCGCTTATCGCAGAGTATTCGGGTAAGGGCAGATGCGCTATGGTCGGCGACGGGATCAACGACGCCCCTGCTTTAATGCGCGCGGATATCGGAATCGCCATCGGCGCAGGCACAGACGTTGCGATCGACAGCGCTGACGTGGTCCTTTCGAAAAATTCGCTTTGCGACGCGGTGAGCGCGGTAAGTCTTTCTGCGGCAACGATACGCTGCATAAAGCAGAATCTTTTCTGGGCGCTCATATACAACGCGATATGTATTCCCGTCGCGGCGGGCGCGCTCTATCCCCTGCTCGGCATATCTCTCTCGCCTATGATCGCCTCTGCCGCTATGAGCTTCTCGTCGGTCTGCGTGGTGCTTAATTCGATCAGATTGAGATATAAAAAAATTTATGAAAACGATATAAAAAATATAAAAACAAATGACTTACAGGAGGATGAAGAAATGTTTGGCAAAAAGGTTACTATTGAATTTGGTGTTGACGGAATGATGTGCGGAAAGTGCCGCGAGCACGTTGAAAACGCACTCAAGGCTGTAAGCGGCGTAAAGAAGGTCGACGTAAGCCTTGAAGACAAAAAGGTCAAGGTCGTTGCCGCCGATAAGGTTACCGAGCAGCAGCTCAAGGATGCCGTAGTTAAGGCAGGATATAAGGTAAACTGATGGTATTTTGAAAAATAAAAAACACCCGACAATAGAGCGTCACTCTAAAGGACAGTTTTCAGAAATACGGTATATCTCGAAAGAGGTATGCCGTATTTTGCGTTTGTGTCCACAAAGGCGGTGCTTGTCAGGAAAATTGACAAGTCATAGGTAAACAAAAAAGGCTCCCTTTACACAAGGGAGGCTTTTTACGATCAGTGCACCATTGTTTCTCGATAAATTGGGATTTGTTAATCGATTACTTTCAGCAAGTCATAAATATTTTACTTTCGGTTTTATCAACCTTAGTAACAATAAACTTCACAGGGGCTAAAATAATTTCGTCAGGTTCGTTTTGTATGTCGGGCATTAAATCAAGTCGAATTGCAAGTGTACCGGCAGGAACAATTATTTCAACCAAAGTACATCCGCTCGAACCATACTCGGCATTTTCTGCCATGTGTGGTTTTAGGCTACAAGAAGAAAAACCTAAATAATCAAGTGTCATTCCTTCTTTCAAATTCTCTACAAATCTTGTTTTGATATTTCTATATAACACCATATCAGTTTCAAGAGGTGTCATACAAGCTATCATATTGGCAATATCTACTCTTGCTCTTTCAAGTATTTGCTCTTTGACAGCTTCGGAGTCAATAATAGGAAATCTCTTTTGGTAAATCTGATATAAACGATCTCCTTCTTCCTTACTGCAATTCCAACGAATGTCAAATCCCTGTTCAACAGCTTCTGACATCACGCCTCTACCGTCTTCATTAATAAGGTTGATATATATATCTATTGTCTTCTCATCCGTTCCCCATAATAGCCCATTTATAAGCAAATAATCATTTATTGTATAGAAACGTAGGGATTCTTTCTGTGCCTCTGTCATATTTTTACCTCGTCAATTTCTTATTTATCGTTCAAATTTATTGCAAGTATCGCTTTTGTTTAACAAACGCATAGGGCTAAACCCACACCACTATTATAACACAAAAACCGCAGAAAATCAATCTGCGGTTTCTATGTTTTCAATTTGTTTGTTAGGAACAATAGAAAATTTGTGTTAATTTCTTGTCGGTAGGCAACCTATTCTCAAAACTGTCCTTTGGAGTACCGCCCGATAGCGTTGTGCCATCAAAGGCACACCGCTATTCCCGCTTTCGCGTACAACAGTATTATGATTTTCTTTTGACAAAAAATCATATTTCGATTATCACAAATGAGTCGCTTTCCGGATCTCCGCTGACGTCACTCTGCCTTA